>CAMFLG010000309.1 GCA_945957495.1 uncultured Pseudorhodobacter sp.
GTGTATCGACTCCTCGGTTCCGGCCGCGCTGGAGGCAGGTCTGCAATCCTGCGAAGGCCGCCCGCTGCTGAACTCGGTCACGGGCGAGGAAGAGCGTCTGGAACGTATCCTGCCGCTGGTGAAGAAATACAACGTGCCTGTGGTGGCCATTTCCAATGACGACACTGGCATCAGCCAGGATCCGGACGTGCGTTTTGCTGTCGCCAAGAAGATCGTAGAGCGTGCCGCCGATTTCGGTATTCCCGCCTATGACATCGTGGTCGATCCGCTGGTCATGCCGGTTGGCGCGATGGGTTCCGCCGGGCAGCAAGTTTTTGCCTTGGTGCGCCGTCTACGTGAAGAGTTGGGCGTCAACACCACTTGCGGCGCCTCGAACATCTCGTTCGGCCTGCCGCACCGTCACGGCATCAACGCGGCCTTCCTGCCGATGGCGATTGGCGCAGGGATGACCTCGGCAATCATGAACCCGGTTCGGCAAGTCGAGATGGAGGCGATCCGCGCCGCCAACTTCCTGATGAACCATGATGCCAACGGCGGCGAATGGATCCGCTTCTCGAAAGTGCTGGAGGCGGTTGAAGGTGGCATGACCTTTGCCGAAGCCTCGACGGCGGCTTCTGCCGCGACCTCTGGTCGCCGTGGTGGTCGCCGCGCCCGCGGCTAAACTTCTTGCGATCCTGATGGAAGGCCCGCTTCGGCGGGCCTTTTTTGTTACAGCATGCGCCGCGTGATCCGTTGCAGCTGTTTCGCGCGCTTGGCCGCCTCTTGCGCCGTTTGGTGCTGAGCGCGTTCCTCCGGGGTCATATCCCTGCGGGATTTCTTCGGGCCAGCCGCCAGATCAATACCGGTGTTGATGCCGGTGCGCAGGAAGTACCGCATCATCCGGTTCACGATCATATTGAACAGCCGATCCATCCCTGCCTCTCAATCCTCAAAAAGCTCGCTTTGCCCTGTCGTAGGTTCATCTTCTTCAGATGGGGTGCCCAAGGCGCCGGGCAAGGGGCGATTGTCCAGCAATCCTGCGGCACGCAACTCTTTCAGGCCGGGCAGGTCACGCGCGGATTCCAGACCAAAGTGATCCAGGAAATGTTCCGTCACAACAAAGGTCACAGGGCGCCCCGGTGTCATCCGCCTGCGCCCCAGACGGATCCAATCCAGTTCCAACAGTTGATCTACGGTCCCTCTGCTAACCGCAACCCCGCGGATTTCTTCGATCTCGGCGCGTGTCACCGGTTGATGGTAGGCCACGATGGCCAAAGTCTCGATCGCGGCGCGCGACAGTTTGCGCTGTTCGGCGGTTTCCTTGTGCATCAGATGGCCCAGCTCGGGGGCCGTCCGAAACGCATAAGCGTCACCGACGCGCTGGATATGCACACCCCGCCCCTCGTACCGCCTGCGCAGCGTCACCAGCGCCTCTGCCGGATCACAGCCATGCGGCATGCGTTTGACCAACTCCGCAAGCGTCACCGGCTCTGCCGAGGCAAACAGGATCGCCTCAACCATACGTTCCTGTTCGCCCATCGGCGGGGCCTCGAACAGACTTCGTTCTATGGGCGTATCGGTCATGGCCCCTCCTTGCGGCGGATCATCAGGGGGGCAAAGGTTTCGCCCTGCTTGATCTGAACCTGCCCCCGCTTGGCCAGTTCCAGAATGGCGGCAAAATGCGCGGCGGTGGCGGACCTGCGCCGCGCCGGGCTTGCATCCCATCCATCAGGCAGAAAGCTGGACAGGTCCGACCATTCCCCGGCATAGCCCAGAAGGGTGCGCATCCGTTCCAGCGCGTCCTCCATCGTGTAAACATTCTGCCGATCAAAGGCATAGGGCCGGAATTCATCGCGTGTCCGCGTCCGCGCATAGGCGCGCATCAGGTCCAGCAAGGTTGCCTGATAGCTGACCTTGGTGTGGCGCACGATATCCTCTGGCACGCCACGGGCAAAGAAATCCCGTCCCAACTGATCGCGTGCCATCAGGCGGGCGGCGGCCTCTCGCATCGCTGACAAGCGTTCCAGTTGGAAAGCCAGATGCGCGGCCAAATCCTCGGCACTCGGTCCCGCCTCGCCCGGTTCGGGTGGCAGAAGAAGCCGCGACTTCAGAAAGGCGAGCCAGGCTGCCATGACAAGGTAATCTGCCGCCAGTTCAATCCGCAGGCTTTGCGCGCGTGCCACAAAGCCCAGATATTGTTCGGCCAGTTGCAGCACCGAAATCTTGCGCAGATCAACCTTCTGCGTGCGCGACAGCATCAAAAGCAGGTCAAGCGGCCCTTCAAACCCATCCACATCGACAATCAGCGCCTCGCCTGCCAGCCGCTCTTCGGTCGGCAGCGCGCGGGAACTCTCGCCCCAATCGTCCGTTTCAGTGTCAGCCATGCCGCGGTTCGCCAAGCAAAGCCGAAAATTCGGCTTCCAGCGCGGCGATGTCAATGGCATTTGGGGTTTGGCGACGGGCCAGCGCCGACGTAGCGCGCTTGCGCGCATCATCGGTCATATCACCAGCCGCGCGAGCAACCGCCTGCATTTCTGCGAAATCTCCTTTGCAATGCAGCGCGATATCACAGCCAGCCGCCATCGCGCGCGATGTGCGTTCGGCCAGCGACCCGGCCAGCGCCTGCATGTTCAGATCGTCGGTCATCAGCAGGCCAGAAAACCCGATGTCCTCGCGGATAACCCGGATCATTTCGGCGGATTGTGTCGCCGGATTTGCCTGATCATACGCTTCAAAGACGATATGCGCCGTCATCGCCATCGGCAGATCAGCCAAGGCGCGGAACGGCGCAAAATCCGTAGCGTCAAGTGTGGTGCGGTCGATTACAACCCGCGGCAGATCATGGTGTGTGTCGTTTACCGAACGCCCGTGCCCGGGCATATGCTTGACCACCGGCAGCACCCCCATGGCAAGATGCGCATCAGCAACAGCGCGTGCAACCTTTGTGACGATGCCAGCATCTTGCCCATAGCAACGGTTTAGCAGGAACGGATGGGTCGTCGGCCCTGCAATATCGGCGACGGGGGCGCAGTTTGCATCAATCCCCACATCCCGCAACTCTGCCGCAATGATCATGCTGCGCAGCGCCATTGCCCGTGCCGCCCCTGCCCCCGCCTTTGCCACCGTATCAAGCGGCGTGGCCCACTCTCGCCAATGGGGCGCACGCAGGCGCTGAACGCGACCGCCCTCCTGATCGACCAAAATCGGGGCATCACGGCCAACGCAGTCGCGCAAATCATGCGTCAGGCGGCGCAACTGCTCGGGTGTTTCGACGTTCCGGGCAAATATGATAAAACCGAAGGGCTGATATTCACGAAAGAAATCAGCCTCCTGCGCCGTCAGAACCGGCCCTTCGCAGCCAAAGATCGCAGCCCCACGGCCAATCATTTCTGAGTGACCGGGATGCAGGATGCGTTCTGGGTCAGGAATACCGCACAGAATTTTCGGGCCTGATCTTCGTTCTCAAATCCCATGGCGCGAAGGCGGAAAAAGGTGCGCCCGCCACTTTGGGCGGGTTGAATGACCATGGATTTAGCAGGCAGAAGATCGGGGAACTTCGCGGCAAGGTTGCCCCATTCTGCCCGCGCCGCAGCCTCATCGTCAAAGGCGCCAAGCTGAACCAACCGGGTGCCGACGGCGATCGTCGTCGGGTCCACCTCTGCCACCACAACCGCAACCGCTTCGCCCTCAGTGGCGGGCGCTGCGGCATCCATTGCTGCGGGCCGCAGGTGCGGACGCGGCGATGAGGTGATCTTGGCACCGATCCCGTCGCCATCCTCCGGCAGCGGTGCCGCGGCCTCGGACCCCAAGGCAGAGGCAAGTGCCGCGGCCACGGCGTCATCCTCGGTCATCGTATCGGCAACGCCATCTTCTGCCGCCAAGGCGTCTGCATCAACACTCGCCGCGGCGTCGGTTGCGACGGGCGCGGCGACGACACTTTCCACAGCGGCTTGTGACTGAACCGGCGCCGACGCGCTTGCCACAACGGCGGCGCCAGCGGGCGCCTGTTCAACCACGCCAAGCCCCGGCGCATCATCAGCGGCAAGGTCGATCTCTGGTGGCGCCAAGATGAGGGATTCAGGCAATGGGCTAACCGTTCCTGCAGCCGCGACAGCGTTGACAGACAGGCCTTGGTGCATGGTTTCAACGCCACCCGGCGTCACCGGGGCCACGCGCATCGGATCAGGAAGCGCCCGCACAACCGGAATGCCAGAGACATCGCGCACGGCAAGCTTATAGCCCCAGATCGCCATTCCGACGATCAGCGCAACAGAGCATCCCGCCCCGGCCAGATGCACGAAGCGACCCATCCGCCCAGAGGCAGGGGGATCGTAGCCGTCCTCGAACTCATCGAAATCAACGTCAGCCATGCCTTGCCTCGCCTGCAAGGATGATACATGCCATCCTTGCTTATCTGCCTTTTATCCGGCGCGGCCTGCTTGATCAGCGCATTTCCTCAACCGGAGTGACGCCTAGGATACCAAGCCCTGCCGAAATCACAACTCCCGTGGCGCGTGCAAGCGCAACTTTCGCAGCGGATGTTGCCGCATTGCCCTCTTGAACAAAGCGAAGGCTGGTATCGTCATTGCCCTTATTCCACAACCCGTGGAATTCAGACGCCAGTTCGTACAGGTAAAAGGCCACCCGGTGCGGCTC
>CAMFLG010000310.1 GCA_945957495.1 uncultured Pseudorhodobacter sp.
TTGACGCCTCGACCCTGGATGCCGCCACCAAGGCCACGCTGAAGGCCGGTGTTGACGCTGCAGGTGCCGACGCTGCCGCCCAAGCCGCCGCCGTTGCCGCCGTCAAGGCCGCACTGGGCATGTAATCCGCGCCTTCGGGCAAGGACAGGCCGCGCCGGGGCATCCCAGCGCGGCCTTCTTCATTGCGACGGGGGGCTTGCGATCAATAGCGGAAGGTCAGGCTTTGGCTCTGGCACAGGTTGACGTCCTGTGTGGCCTCATGGCCATCGTCATAGGTCACATCGACGCGCAGATGTTCCAGACAGCGGGTGATCGGAAGCTCAAAGATCGGCGCGGAATGCCCCGGCAGGGGCTGCGCTATGCCGCCAAGATTGTCGTCGATGACAGAACCATCCGCCCGGATTTCCCAGATCGCAACGCCGGTCATCGCGTGATCCGACTGGTTTTCAATTTCCAGCATCGGCTGCGCGCCCGCCTGGGCGGCACAGCCGGTCAGGATCAGGGCAGCCAGGAACCATTTCATCGCAAAACTCCACAGGTGTTGGTTTAACCGGCGAAGATGGCCGAATGCCGCGGCTTTGGCAAATGACGAAGCCCGTCATTTGCCCCCTGTCTAGATGCCGTCGCCGACGAAGGCCTTTTCGACCACATATTCCAGCGGTTCGGAATTGGCGCCTTCGTGCAGGCCGAATTTCTCTAGCACCGCCTTGACATCATGGTTGAAGGCAAGGCTGCCGCAGACCATGGCACGATCGTGTTCGGCATCCATCGGCGGCAGGTTCAGATCGGCAAAAACCTTGCCCGACAACAGGTTGTCGGTGATCCGCCCCATATGCGCCGAAGGTTCGCGCGTGGTGGTGGGGTAGTATTGCAGCTTGCCTGCCACCATCTCGCCGATCAGCGGATCATCCTTCAGGCTTTCCACCAACTGACGGCCATATTCCAACTCTCCCACCTCGCGGCAGGTGTGCATCATGATGACGGATTCATATTTCTCGTAAGTCTCCGGTTCGCGCAGCAGGCTCGCGAAGGGGGCAAAGCCGGTGCCGGTGGCCAGAAACCAGATGCGGTTGCCCGGCAGCAGCGCGTCATGCACCAGCGTTCCTACCGGTTTCGGGCGCAAGATGATCTCATCCCCAACCTGAATGTGCTGCAGGCGCGAGGTCAGCGGGCCATCCGGCACCTTGATCGAGTAGAACTCCAACTCATCATCCCAGGCGGGCGAGGCAATGGAATAGGCGCGCAGTAGGGGTTTGCCGGTATCGCCCAAGAGCCCGATCATGACGAATTCGCCCGAGCGGAAGCGCAGGCTTTTCGGCCGCGTCACCCGGAAGGAAAACAGCCGGTCGGTCCAGTGTTTCACCTGCGTCACGATCTGCGCGTCGGGCAGATGTGGCTTGGCGGCGGCTTGCGGGGCAGCGTCGGTCATAACGGTCATTTCGGTCGTTTCATTCAGGGATTGAGATAGGTCTTTTGCGGGCTTGGGAAAACCCCAAATTCAGGCCCGCAGCCGCGACTGATAGTCATGCGCCTGCCAGTTGGCGCGAAACACCCATTGCGCCTCGGGCTGGCGGGCGGCCAGCTCATCAGGGATTTCCACCTGATCAAAGCCGGAACGGCGGGCCATGGCGTATTGATCGGCAATCACCGGACCGTGGGCACGCAGGGTGCCCTTGTAGCCAAGCGCCCGCAGCCGCCGCGCAATGGTAAAGGCGCGCCCGTCGCTGAACGACGGGAAGGCCACGCGGATCAGGGTCAGGTCGGCGAGATAGGGGATCAGCGCCTCTGGCGAGTCGGTATGGGCCAGATCAACCGCGCCCTTGTGGGTGGCAATATCGGCCAGTGCCACGAAATCGGCGGGCGGAACGGCGGCAAAACCAGTGTCGGTGACAAGAACGCTCATGCGGCGGACTCCTTTGGGGTGCGGGTGGCGCGGCCGTTGATGAAGTGAATCCCACATTCGGTTTTTTGCGAATTACGCCAACGGCCTGCGCGCGGATCTTCACCTTCCTTGACGGGCGAGGTGCAGGGCGCGCAACCGATCGACGGGTAGCCCTTGGCAACCAAGGGATGCCGGGGCAGACGGTTGTTGATCATATAGTCTTCCAGATCCTCGCGGCCCCAATGCGCCAGCGGGTTGACCTTGATGCGCAGATCGCCTTCGGCCTCGAAAAACTCGACGGATTCCCGGGTCGCGCCCTGAAACCGTTTGCGCCCGGTGATCCAGCCGTCAAACGGTGCCAAGGCGCGTTCCAGCGGCTCGATCTTGCGCACGGCGCAGCAGGCGTCGGTGTTGAACTGGTGCAGCGTTCCATCTGGGTCTTCAAACGCCACGCGCGGCTGCGCGGCACGGATGGTGCGCACGTCGCAAAGATGCAGCTTTTCCGCCAGCTCGCGCTGATAATCCAGCGTCTCTTGGAACAGCATCCGCGTGTCAACGAACAACACCGGGGTTTCGGGTGCGATTACCGACACCAGATGCAACAGCACCACCGATTCCGCGCCAAAGGACGACACCAGCGCCACTTGCCCCAGATCGGCATCCTTCAGCGCATGTTCCAGCACCGAGGTTGCCGCATGGTGCTTGTAGCGCGCATTCAGCGCCGCCACCCGCTCTGCAACCGGATTAAGGCTCAGATCACGCGGCATCTTTGGCGCCATCCGCGCCGTAAAGCGCGGTCTTGAAGGGCGCGAAACCAACCCGGCGGTAGGCTTGCAGGAATGTCTCACTGGCGTCCTCGCGGATCGCCAGATAGGCGCGGATCAGCCGTTCGATGGCGGGCACGACCTGATCATAGGCGAAACCCGGCCCGGTTTTCTCGCCAATACTGGCGGTTTCGGTGCCGTCGCCGCCCAGCGTGATCTGGTAGTTTTCCACGCCGGCGCGATCCAACCCCAGAATGCCGATATGGCCAACATGGTGATGCCCGCAGGCGTTGATGCAGCCCGAGATCTTGATCTTCAGCGGGCCTACGTCATGTTCCAGCTTCAACTCTTCGAACCGCAGGGCAATCTCTTGCGCCACGGGGATAGAGCGGGCCGTGGCCAGCGCGCAATAATCCATCCCGGGGCAGGCGATGATATCGCTGATCAGGCCGACATTGGCAGTGCCAAGCCCGGCCTGCACCAAGGCGGCATGCACTGCAGGCAGATCGGATTTATGCACATGCGGCAGGATCACGTTCTGCTCATGGCTGATGCGCAGGTCGCTGTGGCCATACTTTTCCGCCAGATCGGCCATGACCCGCATCTGATCGCTGGTCGCATCGCCCGGCGTCGCGCCATGCGCCTTTACCGAGATGGTGACGATGGCGTAGTCGGGGTTGCGGTGCTGGGCCAGGTTGGTATCGGCCCAGGCGCGGAAGGCCGGATCGGCCTTGTAGAAATCGTCATAGGCGGTGATGGGCGCGCTGCGGAAGGCGGGCGCGGCAAAGGCCGCGCGGATATCCTCCAGCAGCGCCTGATCCGCGCCGCCAAACTGCGGCCGGGTTTCCAGGAAGCGTTCTTCGATCATCCGGGAAATCTCTTCCCGGCCCGTCTCATGCACGGTGATCTTGATGCGCGCCTTGTACTTGTTATCGCGGCGGCCAAGGATGTTGTAGACCGACAGCACGGCCTCGACGTAAGGCAAAAGGTCGGCCACGGGCAGGAAATCGCGCACGGTAAAGGCGATCATCGGCGTGCGGCCAAGGCCACCACCCACCATCACCTCGAACCCCGGCTCGCCGGCGTCATTGCGCACCATCCGCAGGCCGATGTCATGCGCGCGTGTCACGGCGCGGTCATGCGGGCTGCCGGTGATGGCGATCTTGAATTTGCGCGGCAGGAACTGAAACTCCGGATGGTCGGTGGACCATTGCCGCAGCAGTTCGGCATAAGGGCGGGGGTCTTCGATCTCATCCGCCGCAGCACCGGCGAAATGGTCGGCGGTGACGTTGCGCACCGTGTTGCCAGAGGTCTGGATCGCGTGCATCTGCACATCCGCCAGCGCGGTCAGAATCGCCGGAACCTCGGGCAGTTTCGGCCAGTTGAACTGAATGTTCTGCCTTGTGGTGAAATGGCCATAGCCCTTGTCCCAAGTGTCGGCGATATGGGCCAACTGCCGCATCTGGCGCGGGTTCAGCGTGCCATAGGGAATGGCCACGCGCAGCATATAGGCGTGCAGTTGCAGATAAAGCCCGTTCATCAGACGCAGCGGGCGGAATTCATCCTCGGTCAGGCTGCCATCCAGACGACGGGCGACCTGATCGGTGAACTGCGCCACCCGGGCGCGCACAAAGGCTTCGTCAAAGTCGGAATAATCATACATTGGTCAGATCCACTTGCTTGCCGTGCGCATAATTCGACGGGCCACGGGTGCGGAACGCCTCGCGGAAATGCACAGGCTCGGGGCCGTTCGGCCCGGCCTTCGCATCGGCCAGATAGGCCCCAACGACCAGATTGCGCTGTGCCGCCGCGTGCAACAAACGCATCTGCGCATGCGCCTCATCCTCGATCAACTCGGCCTCGTGGTGCAGGCGGGTCCAGCGGTTGTCTTCGGTCAGATAGATCACATCGCCCAGACGCAGATCATTGGCGGTGACGACTTTCGGGATATAGGGACGGCTCATGCT
>CAMFLG010000311.1 GCA_945957495.1 uncultured Pseudorhodobacter sp.
GATGGATTGCCCGCCCGCATCGTCGGCGCCGCGGTTGCCGGCCTCCATCACACCCGGCCCGCCGCCGGTGCAGATCACATAGTCGTGGCCATAGCTTTGCACCGACCGTTCCGTCATCATCCGGGCAAAGCGCCGCGCCTCGGCGTAATAGCGCGACAGGTCGGCCAGCATCGGCGTCTTGGCGGTGGATTTGTGGGCCGGGTCGGGTATGCGCGCCCCGCCGAACAGCACGACGGTCGAGGTGATGCCGCGTTCATCCAGGATCATCTGCGGTTTCAGCAGTTCCAGTTGCAGGCGAACCGGGCGCAGTTCTTCGCGGGTCAGAAACTCTGGGTCGGCGAAGGCCAGCCGGTAGGCAGGCGCGCGGGTTTGCGGGGTGTCCGGGATGCGGTGGGTCGCGGCCACATCCTGAACAGAGTCCCGGAACGGGTGCTGGCGGGAGTCGTCTGTCATGCTGGGGCCTTCCTTGCGGCGATGTTGGCCAAGGGGTAGCGGGTTTGCGCGGGCATGGGAAGAGCGGGGATTGCGCGCCGTCACGGCCCGGGACAAAATTTTATCTATACATATCAGCACACTAACCTTCTCAAATTAAGGGAAAATTAATAAACCCGGGCGGGCAGCACAGATCCGGGCTTGCATGCGCGGGGAGGCGGTCTTACCTGACCACCAGCCTGACAGGACCAGACCGCCCCAGATGCAACGCGCCGCCCTCTCCGTTTTGACCAAAGTGCAGCGCCTTGGCGTCTGGCTGCTGGTTCCGGTCATTGCGGCACTGATGCTGTATCAGCCGCAAGGGGTTGAAACGGGCGCGGGGCTGGCCCTGCATGCGCCGTCCGTGGCGATCATCGCCACCTCGGCCAAGGTTCTGGCCGAAAAACCCAGCGTACCCGAGGCGCGCGGCCGCCCTTTGCTGGCCATACTGGTTGGCGGCGTTGAAGCCCCCGCGATCCCGTTCAGGGTCAGCCTGCTGCAGCCCTGCGATACCGCAACACCGCTGATGCGGCGGCATCGGATCAGTTGGCAGGCCCGCGCACCCCCATCCCCCCTTGCACCGATTGTGACCTGATCCGCCGCATGCCTTGCCTGCATGCGGCCAACGCATGTTTACGCAAGGAAATCCGATGACTGTTGACCCCAACCCAGCGCCGCCGCGCGACAGTGACGCGGCGGCCATGATGCCGTCAGAGCCGATGCCCCCGGCAGAGCCAAAAACGCCTGTTCTGTTTAACTGGATCGTGATGATCCTTGGCATTGGTGCCGTTGCAGGCCTGGGCGTGCTTTTGCCCGAACTGATGTGAGGACGCGATGAAAAGCCCGAAACTCAAATACGCCCTGCTGGGCCTGATCGCCTTTGCCATTCTGGGCGGCGATCTGGTCGCGGCGCTGGTGCATTGAAAGGTCGGGGCGCGGGGCGAAAGCCTTGCGCCCCGACGTATGCTCAGCCGCCTGTTGCGGACCTGACGATTTCAAACAGCGGCATGGACAGAAAGCCCTTGGCAACAAAGGCATTCGCCAGATCGACAAAGAAGCTGCCCGCCAGCGTGATCAGCAAGAACGCCTTGGGCGACGGGCCGTAGCGGCGCGCGACCTCATCCATCGTGCCCATCGCCACCGGCATCGAGGCCAGACCAAAGCCTAAGAAGCCGCCCACCGTGACCGCCGCGTCGTAATCGCGCCCCAGCAGGCGGAACAGCACGAAATAGGCAATCGCCGTGGTCAGCAGGATTTGCAGCACAAAGTTCAGCGCCAGCGGCACCAGAATCTGCGCCACCGAAATCAGCGGCGTCGCCATCAGGGCCGTGACCAGAAACAGCTGCAACGCCACAGCCCCGCCCTTTTCAATCGGCGCGAAGTCCAGCTTGTAGCGGAACAGATCGGCCAGATTGGTGATCAACACCCCCGCCAGCATCGCCGACAGAAACCCCGGCAGGACCAGCCCCGCCGTGCTTGCCAGCGCGTTGATCTTTTCGCCCAGCATCACCGCCACCGCGATGATCAGGATGCTGGCCAAAAGCCGCTCGATTGATCCTGCGTCCGGGTCGGCGGGTTTCACCAGCGCCGGGTCGGCAAAGGTGACATCCTCGGGCCGTGCATTGCCTTGCAGACCATGGCGGCGGATGATCCAACCGGTGATCGGCCCTGCCACCACCGCCCCCGCGACAATGGCCAGGGTCGAGGCGCCTACCCCCACAACCCCGGCATTGGCCAGCCCTTCTGATTCCATCTGCGCCGCCCAGGCCATGGCGGTGCCCGGACCGCCGACGAAGGACAGCGACCCTGCCAGCACGCCATAGGCCGGATGCGCGCCCCACAAGACCGCCAAAGCCGCACCACCCGCATTCTGCACGATCAAGGTCAGCACGGTGACAAGGCACAGAAACAACAAAGGCTTGCCACCCGCCCGCAGCGCCTCAAGCTTTGCCGAAAGCCCGATGGTGGTGAAAAACACCAAGAGCAGCGCATCGCGGATGTGCGAGCCAAAGACCACATTGATGTTCAGATAGACCTGCCCGATCAGCACCAGCACCGCCACAATCGCGGCGCCGATCACCGCATTGGGCATATCCATCCGCGACAGGGCCGGAATCGATTTGCGCAACCATCGCCCGACAAACAGCGCCAGAATGGCAATGATGATGGTTTGCAACTCGTCCAGTTCAATCCGCATGGCAGCCCCTGTTTGTGCCCCGTTGCGCCCAGACCTAGCGCGTTTCAGATCACCTGAACAGACATGCCCGCTGCCCCCGCTTTTGCGGTGACGCCGCGCGCATTGGCTGCCATGATCGGGCAGCAAACGGGGGGTACGCCATGCGCAAGTTACAAACCCAAGGGGTGCATCACATCACGCTGGTCGGGGCCGACCGGCAAAGCACGATTGATTTCTGGGAAGGCACGCTAGGCATGCCCCTTGTCTTTGATCAGCCCAATCTGGACCGGCCCGAAGAGGGGCATCTTTATTTCGATCCGGGCGACGGGCGGCTGATCACCGTGTTCACCAATGAATCGCGCAAGCCCGCGATGCGCCGCGCCTCAACCGAAGTGGGGGCGGTGCATCATGTGGCGTTTTCGGTGTCGCAGGCGACGTTCCGGCAGGCGGTTGTGCGGCTGGACGAACGCGGCATCAAACATTCCGGGCCAAAGGATCGTGGTTTCATGGATTCGATCTATTTCGAGGATCCGAACGGGCTGTTGATCGAACTCGCCTCTTACCGGTTCGAACCGCCCTTCGGCTGTTCCTACGCCGATGTGATGATCGAGGCGCACCGGTTGCGGGTGGCGGCGGGGGATTACAACATTCAAGAGCTGCATCTGGCCGATGCCATCGAAAATCTGGTACGGCGGCGGCAGGGGTCGCTGTCCGGGGCCCGCGATGCCAAAGACGCCTATCCGAAATGACCGTTCACGAAAGACCAAGCCATGACCAAACCCCGCGCCCGTGATCTTGGCCTGCCGTTTCGTGGCACGCCCGGCCCGCTGAATGCCATCACCGATGTAGCGGGGGTGAAGGTGGGGTTCTGCACCCTGACCGACCCGGCCCGCAACATGCGCACCGGCGTCACCGCGATCTTGCCGCGCGACGAGGCGGGGATGCCGCAGCCGGTCTGGGCCGGGCACTATGCGCTGAACGGCAATGGCGAGATGACCGGCACGCATTGGATCGACGATGCGGGCTATCTGATCGGGCCAATCTGCATTTCAAACACCCATGCCATCGGGGCGGTCCATCACGGCACGACCCGATGGATGATCGACCATTACGCCGATTTCTTTCAGCATCACCACGGCTGGGCGATGCCGGTGGTGGCGGAAACCTATGACGGGATTCTGAACGACATCAACGCGCTGCATGTGACCCCCGATCACGCCATCGCGGCGCTGAACGCGGCTGCGGGCGGGCCGGTGGCAGAGGGGTCAACCGGCGGCGGCAACGGCATGATCTCGTATCAGTTCAAGGGCGGCACCGGCACCGCCTCGCGCCGGTTCAGCATCGGGGATGTCACCTATACGATGGGCGTGCTGCTGCAGGCCAACCATGGCCGCCGCCCGGATTTTCAGGTGCTGGGCAAACCCGTGGGGCAGATGATGCCGGAGGGTGTGTTTGATCGCAACGCAGGGCTTACCGACAAAGAGATGGGTTCGATCATCGTGGTGCTGATCACCGATGCGCCCTTGTCGCGCAGCTCGCTGAACCACGTCGCGCGGCGGGCGGCGCTTGGCATCGGGCGCGGCGGAACACCGGGGGGGAATTCGTCGGGCGATATTTTCCTTGCCCTGTCCACCGCCAATGCGGGGCCGATGCCGCAGCTTGGCCCGGCGGTTCTGACCCGAAGCGAGATCAACGGCGAGGTGATTGACCCCGCCTATCTGGCGGCGGTGGAATGTGTTGAAGAGGCCGTCGTCAATGCCATCGTCGCGGGCGAGGATGTGGCGACCTTCAAACCGCAGGGGCAGGTTGTGCGGGCGATTGACACCGCCCGGCTTGCCGCGCTTTTCGCAAGCTAGAGCGGGCTGAGTTTGAAAGGAATCGAAAATCGCTGCCTCTCGCTTCGCTCGAACGCGTTTTTCGATATTCCTG
>CAMFLG010000312.1 GCA_945957495.1 uncultured Pseudorhodobacter sp.
TCAGGCGAGTCATAGGCCTTGCCTGCCGAAATCCCATGTTCTTTCAGAACCGCCATGCCAGCAGGATCGGGGTCAAAATAGCCGACGATCTGAAAATCCGGGTCCATTTCATTGAAGACATGGCCCAGATAGCCAAGCCGGAACCCAAGACCGATTATTGCAACCCGCATCCCTACGTTCTTCTCATTTAGAAATTCATTTTCGTGATACTGCGGGGATATGCGCGTCTCGTCAACAAAAATTCACAACTAAACGTGAATTGTGTAATTTGTTTTCATGAACTGCCCGTCAGAGCACCAATTCCCTTTCGGGATTCACGCCTAGGCCCAAGATCGCCGCCCCCACCAAGCCCGGTTCAATCGCACATTCGGCCTGCACGATCAGGGGGCGGTCGAATCGCCGCAGGATGCGCTTGCGCACCGCAAGATCCAGCGCCGTGATCAGGCGGGGCGCATTGGAAAGGCCGCCGCCCACCGCCATGATTCCTGCGCCCAACATATTTTCGACCATAGCCAGCGGCCCCGCCAAAAGCGCGAGCCAGACCTCGATTGTTCGGCTCGCCTCGGGCTGGCCCGCCTCCCAACCGGCAACTATTTCAGTGCTGGCCAGCGCGCCCCCGGCGTTCAGGTGGGTATGCAAACGCTCCATCCCGCGCGCAGAGCAAACCGCGTCCAGGCATCCCATCTGCCCGCAGCCGCAAGGAAAGGCGGGCAGCATCACTTCGGGTTCGTCCAGGATGCGTTGGGCAACCGGCCCATGCCCCCATTCACCGGCAAAACCACCGCCCGCATTGATCAATTTGCCGCGCACCACAATTCCGCCACCGACGCCAGTGCCCAGAATGATGCCGAACACAACGTCATGCCCGCGCCCTGCGCCGACGGTCGCCTCGGCCAAGGCAAAGCAGTCGGCATCGTTGGCAATTTCGACGGGAAGGCCAAGCGCCTGCTCGATATCCGCCCTAAGGGTCCGCCCGGTCAGGCACGGTATATTGGCAACCGTCGCCAAACCTGTTTCAGGTTCAATCACACCCGCAATCGAAATCGCAAGCCCACGCGGCGGGGTAGAGGCCCCTGTGACCGCCGCCTGCAAGGCTGCGATGAAACGTGGGAAATCATGCGCGGGCGTTGGGATCCTGCCTTTGGGTCGGATATCGTCCTGGCTGAACGCCTCGGCAAGTTTGATGGTCGTGCCGCCGATGTCAAAACAAAGGATCATGCCACAGCCCTCCCGCCGATCCAGGTGGCACCGCAGGTGATGTTTGGGGTAAGGCAGAAGAAATCCGCGCGCATCCCCGGCAAAAGTGTGCCGCGATCCGTCAACCCAAGCGCCTTTGCAGGGGCGGCACTCGCTAGCGAAAGCGCCTGTTCAAGCGGCAGCCCAAGCGAAAGATGCAAGTGGCGCACAGCGTCAATCAGCGCAATATCGGCCCCGGCAAGGGTCCCATCGGCAAGCGTAAGGCGCCCCCCCGCGCGGAAAATCTCGCGGCCATTGAGGGTGAATTTGGTCAGGTCGCTTCCGACAGTGGACATCGCGTCAGAGACAAGAAAAAGCTGTGGCTTCAGGCGCAGGGCAAGGCGCAACACTTCATGCGCCACATGAAAGCCATCCGCGATCAGGCCCGCCGAAAGACGCGCATCGTCAAGAACCGCACCGACAAGCCCTGCCTCGCGCGGCGTGATCTGGCTCATCGCGTTGAAGAGATGCGTCGCCATGCGTGCGCCTGCATCGACAAAGTCTCGGGCCGTGGCCGCCGTGCAATCGGAATGGCCAAGGCTGACGGTCACGCCTGCAGCCGCAAGTTCCGCGACCTGCGACAGTGTTGCGGATTCGGGGGCCAGGGTGACAAGCAGGTTGGGCAAGTCCTTTGCCGCGGCAAGGATCACCGTAAGATCATCGTTCTGCATCGGGCGGATCAGTTCGGGGTCGTGTGTGCCCTTGCGCGCCAATGAAATATGCGGACCTTCAAGGTGTAGCCCAAGCAAACCGACGGCCCTGCTTGCCTTCGCGGCGGAAATCGCGGCCTTTGTCACCTCGGGCGTGTCGGTGATCAGCGTCACCATCGTCGAAGTGGTGCCGCAGCCTGCGTGCGCGGCACAGATCACCGCGATCGTTGCAGGGTCAGGCGCATTGTTGAACAGTACGCCACCGCCGCCATTGACCTGAAGGTCAATCAGACCGGGCACGATCCAACCTTTCAACGGCACGGCTTGCGGCGCATCGCTGGCCGGAACAATGGCTGCGACCTTGCCGTCGTGCAACAATAGCGCGGCATTCTCATGCCACGCCGTTCCGTCAAAAATCCGCGAGGCTTGTACCGCAGTCGTCACCAGACGGTTCCCCGCGCAAGCAGGTCTTCAACGCGAGTCACCTTGCCGTCGCGGTGAAACACCATGCGGTCAAAGAGGTTGCTCACGACGCAGGTATGGTTGGGAACCACGCGGCACTGATCGCCGACCTGCGGCAGCGGGCCGCTGCAGTGGCTAAGGTCAACAACGCCGTGTTCTTCCGAAAGCGAAACAATGCGCGCCCCGTCCAGCCCCGCGATCTCGCCATATTCGGCAAAACCAAGCAGGTCAGAGGTGAGGGCCTTGGACCCTGCGTCAATCACCGCCCGTGTCGGGGTGGGGCGCGAAACCACCGTGGCAAGGATATGCATGGCTATATCCTCCTCTGCACATTCGCCCGCCCGCACCATCGAGCGGTCGTTATAAACATAGGTTCCGGCGCGATGTTCTGTCGCCGAAGGCACCAGATGCGCCTGCCAAAGGTCGGGGCTGCCGCCGTTGGAACGCACAGGGCAGGCAAGCTCAGCCGCCGCAAGCCCTGCCATCGCTTCGCTTAAGAAGGCCTCGACCCGGGCGGCGCCCCCGACGGCCGGGTAAGTCAGAAGCCCGTCAAAACGCAAGCCAGGATGTGCTGAAATTGCACGGGCCAGCGCCACAGCCGCCGCGGGGGTTTGTACCCCAACCCGTCCACCGCCGGTGTCACATTCCACCAGAACCCGCAGCGGGCGCGCTGCGCTGAACGCCGCGGCAAGCCCGGTCACGGTCGTCTCGCTATCTGCCACCACCCGCAAAACCTGCAGCCGGTCATTGAGTGCCCTGAGCCGGGCCAGTTTCGCCGCGCCAAGGATGTTATAGGTGATCAGAATGTCGGCAAAGCCAGCGTCGGCAAAGGCCTCGGCCTCTGTGACCTTCTGGCAATTGATCCCGACCGCGCCGTGGTCCATCTGCATTTGCGCCACAGAAGCCAACTTGTGCGTCTTGATGTGGGGACGAAATGCGCGGCCAATCGAGTTCATGTAGGTCTGCGCCCGCGCGATGTTGCGCGCTATCCGATCCTCGTCAATCACTGGCATCGGGGTGATCACATCTGCAAGCGGGGTTCCAACCTCGGGCCATGGAAATGCCATTTCAGTCACCTTCGCCAAAAGGGTTCGCCATACGCGGCCAGATATCGCGGCGAACCAAGCGATAAGGGTTCGTCGCAGGGTCATTTGGATAAGGACGCCCCGCCGAACAGTAAAGGATTTCTGCGGCGATGGGTTGGAAGGCGGCATAAAAATGGTTGGTCGATTTGATCACAAGGATGCGCTGCGCCAAGGGATCAATGCCAAGCGCCGTAAAGAGCGACGGGTCGTAACTTTGCGCGCGCACGGTGTTTAGAATGACCTCGATCCCGCTGTCGTCCCCAGCCGCATCCAGAAGTGCTATGCGCACCGCGGGGCCAAAAGGCACCACGCTGGTGCCAAAAATCATCTCGGCCCCGGGTTCCAACTGCATCACCCGCACGAGCGCGTCGCAAGGCTCGCCCGTGTCTGGCGCGGATTTGGCGCCAAAGCGCAGCGGCATCTGCGCGCCCACCCCGGCGGCAAAGCAAAGTTGAACGGCGATAGGATCCCATATGGTGCCAACCGCCACCCCACGCGCGCCCTGCGCCAAGAGTTCCTTCAGTACAACTGTTGCATCCCCGGCGGTGCCGCCGCCGGGATTATCCCACATATCTGCGATCACCACCGGATGCGCCTTGCTTGCCAAAGCCTGCGACACTGCGGCCTTCTCATCCATCGAGGGCATCATATGCAGGCCACGATTGGCGAACAGTTCACGCCCCAACTTTTCGGCAAGCCGCATGCCCAGTGCCGCATCGCTGTCGGTAACAGCAATCATCTTGGTTCCCATTTCGGGCACGTCACCCGCCATGAAACCATGGATAGCCGAAAGCGACAGCAGTTTGGGAACCTCTGCCTCCAGCGCCATCATGCGATCGACAAAACCGCGCATTGGCTGGCGCGACGTGGGAAACACGTCGATCATCCGGCAATCAAAGACCGACATCACCGGACGCAGCTCTCCGCGCAGCGTCCCGACGACTATGCGCCACAAGTCCTCGGCACGATCCACAAAATCGGTGTGGGGGAACTCCTTGAAGACAGTGAAGAAATCCGCCGCGGCCACCCTTTTCGCGGTCAAATGGCTGTGCGGGTCAAGTTCGGCACAAAGCAGGACATCCGGCCCAATCATCGCGCGGATACAGGCCAAGAGATCACCTTCGGGATCAAGATAACCC
>CAMFLG010000313.1 GCA_945957495.1 uncultured Pseudorhodobacter sp.
CGATCTTTTCCATATCGGCACCCGCCACCGGCATCGGCTCGGACAGGCGGCCTTCGTTGATCACGGCCAGCGTGTCACACAGCGCCAGCAGCTCATCCAGATCCTGACTGATCACCACAATCGCCGATCCCGTCGCCGCCAGATCGACCAGCGCCTGATGGATCGCCGCCGCGGCACCCGCATCCACCCCCCAGGTCGGCTGGCTGACCACCAGCACCTGCGGTTTCTGCATGATCTCGCGGCCCATGATGAACTTTTGCAGGTTGCCGCCCGACAGTGACTCTGCCATCGCCGCAGGCCCGGTCGCCTTGACCGAGAAGGCGGCAATCACATCGCCCGCATAGGTGCGCGCCGCCCCCATATCGACCAATCCGCGCGACACCATGCCCAGCCGGTCGCGCGCGGTCAGCACCGCGTTGTCCGACAGGCTGAAATTCGGCACGGCCGCGTGGCCGTTGCGCTCTTCAGGAACCGAGGCCATGCCGTTCAATCGCCGCTGCTTGGCCGTCAGCGCCCCCACAACGACCCCATCGACGATAATCGAATCCGGGTTTTCCGCCACGACCTCGCCCGACAGCGCCAGCAACAGCGCGTTCTGCCCGTTGCCCGCCACCCCGGCGATGCCGAAAATCTCGCCCGCCTTCACCGAAAAGCTGATGTCTTTCAGCGATACGCCGAACGGCCCGTCCTTGGGAACCGACAGGCCCTTGACCACCATCTTGGCGATGCCCATTTCGCGGCCCGCGCCGCGCTGGATGTCCTTCAGACTGCCGCCGATCATCTTTTCGGCCATCGACCGCGAGGTTTCCACCTTGGGATCGCAGGTATCCACCAGCTTGCCGCCGCGCAGGATCGTCGCCGTGTCGCACAAGGCTTTGATTTCATGCAGCTTGTGGCTGATATAAAGGATCGAGCAGCCTTCCTTGGCCAGTTGCCGCAGCACAATGAACAGCTGTTCCACCTCTTGCGGCGTCAGCACGGACGTGGGTTCGTCCATGATCAGCAGGTTGGGGTTGAGCAACAGCGCGCGCACAATCTCGATCCGCTGGCGTTCGCCCACCGACAGGGTGGACACGATCCGGCGCGGCTCCAGCCGCAGCCCGTATTGATCCATCACCGCAAGGATCTTCGCCTCCAGCTCCCGCGCCGGGATATTGCTGTCCATGCCCAGCGCGATGTTTTCCAGAACCGTCATCGCCTCGAACAGCGAGAAATGCTGAAACACCATGCCAATGCCCAGCTTGCGCGCGGCCTTCGGGTTGCTGACCACCATCGGCGCCCCGTTCCAGCGGATTTCCCCCGCGTTCGGCTGCATGATGCCGTA
Organism: uncultured Pseudorhodobacter sp.; assembly: GCA_945957495.1. Lineage (GTDB taxonomy): Bacteria > Pseudomonadota > Alphaproteobacteria > Rhodobacterales > Rhodobacteraceae > Cypionkella. The sequence goes on from CAMFLG010000313.1 coordinate 1,325, forward strand.
GATCATCTTCACCAGCGTCGATTTGCCTGCGCCATTCTCGCCCAGCAGGGCATGAATTTCGCCCGGCATGACCGAGAAGCTGACATTGTCATTCGCCAGCACACCGGGAAATCGTTTGGTAATGCCGGTCAGTTGCAGGCGAGGGGTCTGGCTGTGGTCCATCGGCGCTCCGTCAGTGAAAATTGCGGGCAGTCAAGATCGGGATATGCGGACAGGGGTGCGATCTGTCAGTCGTGCATTGGATAACCGGCGAAGGCCGTTTTCCTATACAAATAGCACTTGAAGCACTTTCAAATTTTACCGACGAAGTTGCCCCGGATTTTATTGAAAACGCCATGTACCCCGACGCCGCGCGGGAACCGTCAGCAATAGAAGCCTGGCTGTGCAAAGGCCGTCCCCTGTTTCATTCGCGGTCATTGTCTAGGCAAAACGCAGATCGGGCCGCACCGAAGCTTGCGTTCTTTGGCAGAAATCCCCCGAAACGTTAAACCTGACTGTGCAGACGCAGCAAGCTTTCCCTCGGGGGGCGCATAGAAATGTAACACGGACGCGAAAGGTTGAAAGGATTAATATTGCCCGCGATGCGGCCGGAAGAATTTCTCCAATACGCTGTATTATAACAGGAAAATCTATGTGGCGCGGCATGGCGCGCGCACTGTCTTTTCCCTTGCGTTTCGGGGCTTGGCGCGGATGCGATGAATTATCAGGCAATTCCCGAAACAGTTGTGCGGGCTTTGGGCAGGTTTTGCATGGGGCTTGCAGAATTCCGGCCTTGAAAAGCCAGTGCCCCGGCGCGACCATTCGGGCCAACCGCTGTGGCAGAAAGGGATCGCCCCATGACAACGACCAAAACCGAACTGGACCATGTGGCGCTGTTGCGCGTGGCCATTGACGAGTCGCGCAAGGCGCGCGACTCCGGCGTGCATCCCTTCGCCTCGATCCTGGTCGGGCCGGATGGCGCTGTGCTGATGACCCAGCACAACGCCTATATGCCCGATCACGACATGACGGGCCATGCCGAACGGGTGCTGATGACCCGCGCATCGACCACGCTGCCGATGGAGCTGTTGCGCGAATGCACGATCTACACCAGCGCCGAACCCTGCGCGATGTGCGCCGGGGCGATCTACTGGACCGGGTTGAAGCGCGTCGTTTACGGGATGTCCGAACATCAGCTGAAAGAAATCACCGGCAACCACCCGGAAAACCCCACGCTCGATCTACCCTGCCGCGTGGTTTTCGCTGCCGGTCAGCGCCAGGTCGAGGTGATCGGCCCGATGCTGGAGGATGAGGCGGCGGTGGTGCATGAGGGCGTCTGGTAGGGTGGGCAATCTGCCCACCCTCCGGCAAAGGTGGGCAGATTGCCCACCCTACAGCTTTGGCGCGTAGGACGCCGGGTCCACCTGGGCCGGGCGGCCGTCCAGAAACAGATCGGCCACACGCGGCGCGGTGCGGGCGATCACCCGGCCGCGCTTGACCACCGCCAGCCGCACCGGCTTCAGCCGCAGCGCCTCTGCTGCATCGCGGGCCTGCAAGACCACCAGATCGGCGTTGCAGCCCTTGTCCAGCCCATAGCCCTGCAGCCCCATCGTGCGGGCAGAGTTGACTGTCAGCGCCTCGAATATCTTCACCTTGTCTTCCATGCTGGCCATCTGCGCCACATGGATCGCCATATGCCCGACCTCAAGCATGTCGCCAGAGCCCATCGAATACCACGGGTCCATCACGCAATCATGCCCGAAAGACACGTTCAGCCCCGCCGCCATCATCTCGCGCACCCGCGTCATGCCGCGGCGTTTCGGGAAGGTGTCATGGCGGCCCTGCAGCATGATGTTGATCAGGGGGTTGGGGATGACATTGATTTCCGCCTCTGCGATCAGCGGGATCAGTTTCGAGACATAGTAGTTGTCCATCGAATGCATCGAGGTCAGATGCGACCCCGCCACCCGACCCTGCAGCCCGTGGCGCACGGTTTCAGCCGCCAGCGTTTCAATATGGCGGCTCATCGGGTCGTCGGTTTCATCGCAATGCATGTCCACCGGCAGGCCCTTTTCGGCAGCCAGGCGGCACAGCGCCTCTACCGAAAGCCGCCCGTCCTCCATCGTGCGTTCGAAATGCGGGATGCCGCCGACCACATCCACCCCCAGATCGACCGCCCGCGCCAGTGCCGCCACGCCATCCTTGGCGCGGTAATAGCCGTCCTGCGGGAAGGCCACGAGTTGCAGATCAATATAGGGCTTCACCCGTTCGCGAACGTCAATCATCGCCTCAACGGTCACAAGGCGCGGGTCCGATGTATCGACATGGGTGCGGATCGCCAGCAGGCCTTGGCTGACAGCCAGATCGCAATAGCGCATCGCACGCTCTACCAGCGCCTCATGCGTCAGGGTCGGGCGCAACTCACCCCAAAGCGCGATACCTTCCAAAAGCGTGCCAGACCGATTCATCCGCGGCAGGCCCAGCGATAGCGTGGCGTCCATGTGGAAATGCGGGTCCACGAAGGGCGGGGTGACCAGGCACCCCGTCGCGTCGATCTCTTCCCCCGCCGTCGCCGCGATCTGCGGTGCGACCTCGGCAATCCGGCCGCCCTGCATGGCAATATCCAGACCAGACCGCCCGTCCGGCAGGTTGGCGTTGCGAACAATCAGATCAAGCATGGATGCGGCTTTCTTTTGGCTGGCCCCGGGAGGGTTTCACACCCTCCCGGACCCTCCCGTGGGATATTTATGCCAAGATGAAACGGAAAGAGCAGGGCTGCGCAAGAGGGCGGCGGCCACCCCGACCGCAATGGCCTGCGGGTGTTTGCCAAGGCTGGGGTCGCCGATCGGGCAATCAATGCGGGCGATGGCGTCGGGCCCATGCCCTAAAGCCGCCAGCCGCGCGCGGAACCGCGCCCATTTGGTGGCCGAACCGATCAGCCCGGCACGGGCAAAGCCGTGGTGCAGCAGACGGTGGCAAAGCTCCAGATCTAGTGCATGGCTGTAGGTCAGCACCAGATGCTCGGCATCCTTTGGCGCCAGAACCACGGCCAGCGCGGGGTCTGGCACCGGCAGGGCGCGCGCCGTGTCGGGTATCTGATCGGGAAACCGGTCCGGCGCCACATCGACCCAGGTGATCGCCAGCCCGGGCAGGGGGGCCAACACCGAAACCAAGGCCCGGCCGACATGGCCCGCGCCCCAGATCCACAGCTGCCGCGTTGGCCGCGCCACCGGCTCGATGAACCAGCCTTGCAGCAGTTGCGGT
>CAMFLG010000314.1 GCA_945957495.1 uncultured Pseudorhodobacter sp.
ACCAGACCCCGTCCCACACGCCACCAAGAACATTGCACTCAGCGCGCCAGATACATCGACCGCAGAACCGGTCTGTGTCGCGTTTTTCGATCCCGGAACAATTGACGTTCGCACATCCGTGTTTGAATAAAGATCACGCAAGCCCATGGGTTACTCCCCTGTTTGGCTGTTGCAGAAACGGCAGGGCCAGCGGCCCCGCCTGCCGATCAGACGGCCATTTTGAATTTCTTGAACTTCGCGGGCATGATCACCCGCGCGCCGACGCGCCGCCCGGAGTGATACCGGGTCTGCTTCTGCGTGGCCCGCGTGTACGGATCAACCATGATGGTCATCGCCAACCGATCCAGAATGCGGTAGCCGCTGAAATCGCCATAGATGATCGGGAAGGCATCCGCCGCCACATCGGGCATATCCAGCATTTCAATCACCGGACGGCTAAGGAAGGTTTCCGGCTGACCTTCGGCCAGCGACGGACGCCACAGATATTGCCCCGTCGTGTCCTTGATCGTGCGCAGCAGGCCCAAGGTGTTGCCGTTGCAGGCCCAGACGCCAGCGTTGCGATAGGTCTGCGGGATGGAATACAGGAACTTGATCAGCCCATCGGGTTGCAGCACAGTCGCATGGCCGTTGTTATAGCTGGCAATGCTGGCATTGGTCATGAAGCCTTCAGGCTTCACCACACCGTTGCCATTCACAAAGGCCGTGGCCTCTTTCTTGGCGAAATCTTCGGTCAGCGCCTCGCGCACTTCGGCCTCAACCTGCGGCGCGTCCTGCAAGAGCATGTTGGAAATGTCGACAAAGGTTGACATACCCTTCACCTGCACTTCCAACGAACCGAAAATGTTCGTCGTGCTGGTTTCGGCTTCGTCGTCTTGCTCATCGTCCCATGTCGCGTTGCCCATCGGCTTGCGGGTCGGATAGATCACAGACGGCCCATTCGTGCCCTTGACAGAGGCAAGCGAACGCACCGGCGACATTTCCACAATGTCCCTCAGGATTTCCGCCGACAGTTCGGGCGGAACCAGATAGCCGCCGTTCGGGTCGCTGCCCAAGGTCAAAGCCTTCAGTTCGGTATCGCCAGTAAGGTTCCCCTTTTGCAGGTAGGACTGAAACGCCTTCCGCTCCAAGGTCGGCTCTTGATCAGTGCCGCCGCCGTTGCCGGGACGGTTGGCCTTGGCCTCCATCTTGTCCAGCCGGGCAATGTAGGGCGCAACCGCAGCTGCAACAGCCGACTGCACCGCACCTGCATGTTTTGCCTCAAGCCCTGCAAGTTCCGCTTGCATTTCCTCAAGTGTCATTTCTTCACCCTCTCCGGCCCATTGGCCCTTTACTTGCCCAATCCGCGCGCCGGGGTGCATCGGCACCGCGACAACGGACACTTCTTTCAAATCGACCTTAAACAGGTTCCGCCCGCCGCCCGTGCGCGGCGCGGATTTGGTGGCGATGTAGCCAATGGAAAGGCCCCGCATGGCCCCGGCTTGGATCAGCGCGCGGACCTCTGCCGCCCGCGCCACCTCCGCCACCAACAGACGCCCTTTGACCTGCAACCCTTGGGCAGTCTCTTGCAGATCATCCCACACCCCCACCACGTCGCCTTGATCATGGCTTGCCAGCATGGGCAAAGGCCCCACGGCCCCGGCAAACGCGCCCTTGTGGACAATATCGCCGCCATGGTCTGCGGTGCCGAACACCGACGCCAAGCCGGTAATGGCCCCCAGATCGTCAACCGCAAACTTGGCCTCAAACCCAAGGATCTTCATTCGGCAGACCCTTTCGCCCACAGCCGCCGATCTGCGGCCAGCGCGTCAATCTGCGACTGCGCCCAAACGCCCGCGCGCAGCAGGCGCAGCACGTTGGCAAAGGTGAAGGGCAGGGCCGCGCCACCCTCGGCCACGTCCCAAGCGATGACACAGCGGGCAAGGTTGCGCAGGCGCGCGGTTTCGCGCGCCTCGCCGCTCACCCGCCCGTCAAGGTCTGCAAACTCTGCCAGTTCATCCACCAGCAACACCCGCGCGCGGGCTTGCGTGGCGCTATCCGGCCCGGCCAGTTTGACGCGCATTCCGGTCGGCTTGCCCTTGATCGGGTCCAGAAGATCGAACCACAAGCCGCGCTCGTGATCCTCAACCATGCCAATCATATCGTTAAGGTCCAACGTTGCCCCCTTGATCCGGCTTGGCCGGGGTTGTCGTGATGTTCGGATTTTCGAAAACCTCGCCACCCGCGCGCGGGCCAAGGCCGATCCATTCGCGCCCCTCGTTGGGGTTGATCACCTTTGTCGCAATCAGGCTGTTGATCGTGGTGGCGCGGGTTTGCAGATCGGCGCGGGTCAGGTCGTCACGGTCGAACCGAATGGCAAACCGCCCTTGATCGGCAGGCGAAAACAGCGCACGGCGCAATGCGCCCTCCAAGGCCCGCAGGCGCGGTTCAAGGCAATAGACCAGAAATTCCCGGCCCATCTGTTCGGTGTTGCCCCACGTCGCGCGGTCCAGGTCGAACAGCATTGAGGGCGGCACCCGAAAGCAGCGGGCGACTTCAAGGATCTGGAACTTGCGGTTTTCCAGAAACTGCGCGTCGGTCGAGGTGAAGGCGTGGGGCTTGAATTCAGCCCCATCGTACAAGATCGCCGTGCCGCCCGATGATCCACCCGGGCCGTGCGTCTTCTGCCACGCCGAAATTGCGGCCTTCACAGCCGCCTCACCCATACCCTTCGGGAACATCAAGACCCCACCCGGCCTTGCGCCGTTGGAGAACAGGTTGGCCGCGTGTTGCTCCAACAGAAACGCCACCGCGATAGCCTCACGCGCCAAGTTCAGCGGCGCGCGCCCGAACGGTTCGCGGAAATGAATGATGTTGGCCGGGTCGGTCAGAACGTTTTCAAGGCGGTAGATCGGCTGGCCAGTGTTCTGGCTGATGTCAACATTGATCAGGCCAGACCGATAGCGGATCAACTCGGCAATCTCGCCGCTGGCCGTGCGGTTCACATAGGCCAGCCCGCCCCGATCATCGCTTAGCCCGTCAATCACCAGATCGCGGATCAACTCATAGCCGCTTGTCCAGTCGTTTGCCGCATTGGTCAGAAACGCCCGCGCCGGATGATCATGCACGGTCTTTTCCGTGCCATCCGCCGCGACCTCCTTGACCATAACGTCAAGACTTGCAACCGCCTCAGAAATCAACCGGATTGCCGATCCAACCGCAGGCACCCCCAACGCCGCCGCCGCCGAAATCGCAACGCCGCTGGCCGTGGTCGTCACCCCGAACAGGGCGAACAGATCGGCAGACGGATCGGCAAGGCCCTTGGTTTGCAGGCCGAACAGACGGGAAAGGATGCTTGGCTTTTTCATCCCTATTTTCTGCGCAGGCACTAGCGGTTGTGCCTAGCCCTTCAAACCTGCCAAAACCTGCCATCTTCTGCCAAGTTCTGCCAACCTATGCCGCCGACACCCGCGCAAGGGCCATCCACCGCCGCAAATCGTCGGGATGCGCAGACCAACGCCCACCCACCTTCGACACCGGAAAATCGGTTTCATCGGTTTCCAGCCACCGTGCGACGGTTCGCTCACTGACCCCGACAAAGCCCGCAATCGCCTTCACCCCGTACAACCACCCATCTTTGCCCATAACTGCCCCCTGTTTTTTTCTAAGCTTTGCTTCTCAGCCATTGCGCGAACCGCAGGGCGGTGGCGGTTGCCGCCTCGTCCCGCTCCGATGGTGGCCAGCGTGACGGCATATCCCACCCCGCCAACATGCCCGGCCCGACCTTGCGCCCGATACGCCCCAAGCCGGGAAAACCCCGCGCCGCAAGCCAAGCTTCCCACTCGGCTTCCTCTGCCGATCCGGGTTGAACAATCTGCGAAGTGACAGCGGGTCGCACCCCACCGGCAACAACGATTTTCGTGGCCGATCTGGGCCATCTATTTTGGTTCATATTTGTGTCAGCCTTATAGGGGGGTTTGGGGGGGGCGTCGTTTTTTGCACCTGTTGGTGCTGTTTCTTGCACCTGTTCAGGTGCATCGGCTTGCACCTGTTCAGGTGCATGGGTTTGCACCTGTTGCGGCCAGCGAAAGACGTATGAGGCCAGCTTGCCGGGCGCGTTTCCGCCCTTGTTTTCGATCCATCCAGCCGCCCGCAGATCGGCCAGAGCAAGCAGCACCGTGCGGCGCGCAGCCCCGGTCGCGGCCATCAGAGCAGACAGCCCCGGCCTACATTCGGCGGTTTCAAAATTGGCAAAGCCTTGCGCCAAGGTCATTGCGACAAGCTTGGTCGTGGGCGACAGGCCCGGCGCGGCCATGACCTGCCGTATCCAGTCCCACCGATCCTTTGCCCAACCGCCCGGCCTTGCGCCGCGTAGCGGGACAACCTTAGCCATGGCAAAAGCCCCCGAAAGGCGCGCAATGCGGCCTATCAGGTTCCGGCTTTGTGCCCGGTTTGTCTGTTAGTGATTTTGGGGGGTAGTGGATTGATCTTGCGGGATAAATTCCCGGCTTTGCAATCCGGTACGTAACCTCTCCGCCAACCCGCCTCGGAGTGAGCATCACTTAAGGAAATCTGCGGCGCTGTGCAAGAG
>CAMFLG010000315.1 GCA_945957495.1 uncultured Pseudorhodobacter sp.
ACCACCCCTCGACTAGTCGTCGGCAGCGTCAGATGTGTATAAGAGACAGACTCTATGGCGGCTGGGCAACAGCCCAGGCTGCGTTGTCGGGTTGCAAGGCGAAACTTCGGCGTCCGCCGCGCATGGTTTCTTCGGCCAAACGCCTTGACGCCGCGCGGGAATCCCCTTACACGCCCCAAATCGAATTCGGCTACCGCCTTTTTGGGGGTGCCTCATGTCTTGGAATGACAAGGAACACGACTATGTCGCGCGTCTGTGAACTGACGGGCAAAGGCCCGATGTCTGGCAACACTGTCAGCCATGCTAACAACAAAACCCGGCGCCGGTTCCTTCCGAACCTGAACCAGGTCACGCTGATCTCCGACGCTCTGGGTCGGTCGTTCAGCCTGCGTATTTCGGCAGCAGCCCTGCGCACGGTCGATCACCGTGGCGGTCTGGATGCGTTCCTGGCCAAGGCCAAGGACGAAGAACTGTCCGCCGAGGCGCTGAAAATCAAGAAAGAGCTGGCCAAGGCTCAGGCAACCGCCTGATCCTTCGCAGCATGTTTTCAAAAGGCCCTGCTCGCAGCCCGAGCGGGGCCTTTTGGCCTGTCTGGCCCGGTAGGGCAGGGGACAAAACGTCGCCTTGGCCTTGCAACGAAGTCCGGCTAGAATCCTGACATGCGCCTGCTGATCCACCTTCTGCTTTCACTTGTTCTGGCCACCACCTCGGTGACGAGCGCCGTCATGCACAGCGAAATGCAGGGCGGCACCGAACTGGTGATCTGTGCCGACAGTGCCAGCGGCAGCGAAACCATCACGCTTGATCCGCTTGGCAACCCGCTTCCAAGGATGCATCCCTGCCCGGATTGCCTGTCGGCGCAGGGTTTGGCTGTCTGGGTTGCCGATGCCGGGCCTTCCGCCCCGCAAACCCAGGGCAGCACTCTGGCGCTGCCGGAATGGGGCCACAGCGCCGGGTTGATCCCCCCTGTCGCAAGCGCGCGCGGCCCGCCCGCTTTTGCCTGATCCCGCCTGCAACTCAGATCAACGCAAAAGGAAAAGCCGATGACCCGGTTCCAAACGCTTCTCGCTGCCGCCGCAGCCTTGTTCACCCTTCCCGCCTTTGCCCATGAAGGCGTTCATATCAACGACCCCTATGCGATCACGCGGGGGGCCATCGGTTCGACCGGTGCCGTGTTCTTCACCGTGGAAAACCACGCCTCGGTTGACGATCGGTTGGTCGGCGTCACCTCGGACGTGGCCGACATGGTCGAGATGCACACCCACAGCCAAAGCGCAGATGGCGTGATGACCATGCCCGCCGTTCCCGAAGGCTTTCCGGTTGCCGCAGAGGGCGAGCTGGTGCTGCAGCGCGGCGGCAATCACATCATGCTGATGGGCCTGACGCGCGCGCTGAAGGACGGCGACGTGATCGAAATGACGCTGACCTTTGAACATGCGGGCAAGGTTGTTGTTGAGGTTCCGGTGGACAATGCACACCAACCTGCGGCGACGGGCGCCATGCAGGGGATGGATCATTCCAGCATGGGCATGGCGCCATCGAATTGACTCTGCCAGTGGCGGGGCTACAGATGGCCCCGCCGCCATTCTGCAAGGTCATCATGCCCGCCCATATCTCGTTGCCCGATGCGCTGTCTGCGGACGAATGCGATGCCCTGATCGGCCTTGCCACGGCGCATCATCTGAAAGATGCAGGGCTGGTGCGCGGCACTACCGCGCATGACATCCGCCGGGCCGAAATTGCCTGGCTGGACGATATTCCGCAGGCGTCCTGGGTGATGGACCGGATGATCACGCTTGTCGCCCGCGCCAACCGCGACAGTTTCAACTTCGATCTGACCGATTTCGGCGAAAGCCCGCAGGTCGCCCGCTATGGTGCCGAACGGCAGGGGCATTTCGACTGGCACTCCGACATCGGCGCGGGCAACTGGGCCGCCAAGCGCAAGCTGACCATCGTGGTGCAACTGTCCGATCCCAACGATTATCAGGGCGGCACGCTGGAATTGCGCCCCGACAGCAATGTAACGCAGGCCACCCGCGCCCGCGGCACCGCCACGGTTTTTCCCAGCTTTGTGCTGCACCGCGTCACCCCTGTGACCGCTGGCACGCGCTGGTCGCTGACCCTCTGGTCACACGGCCCCGCCTTCCGCTAGGCTCCGCGCGACGCCAGCCTTCACGCCGCATTCAAGGACAGCTCATGCCGCCGAAACCTCACGCCGCCCCCAGCCCGCGCACCCGGGCCCGCCGCCTGTCGGAAAAGGCCGCCTATGACCGCGCCACAGTCGAGGCGATTCTGGATGCGATGCCGGTGGCCCATGTCGGCTATGTGCTGGATGGCGCGCCGGTCGTGACCCCCACGCTGCAATGGCGGATCGGGGACCGCATCTACTGGCACGGCTCTTCCGCCAGTCGGATGCAGCGCAAATCCGCATCCGCTCAGGTCTGCGTCACCGTCACCCTGACCGATGGCATGTTGCTGGCACGATCAGGTTTGGAACACTCGGTCAACTACCGCTGCGTCATGGTGTTTGGCGAGGCGGTCGAGGTGACAGACCCCGCCGAAAAGGCCGAACATCTGCGCGTGATGATGGAACAGATGTTCCCCGGCCGCTGGGCCACCCTGCGCCCGATGACGGCGCAGGAACTCAAGGCCACCGCGATCCTGTCGCTGCCGGTATCCGAGGCGTCGGCGAAAATCTCGGCCGGAATGCCGCTGGATCCGCCGGAAGATCAAAGCTGGCCGGTTTGGGCCGGGGTGTTGCCGATTGAACTGACGATGGGCGCCCCGATCCCTGCGCCAGACATGCCAACAGGCATCGCCGCGCCGGACTATCTGCGCAGCTACCGCTTTGGCGTCAAACCGGGCAAGCCCTAAGGATCAGCCGCCGCACATGGCCTGGGCTGCGGCACCAAAGGCCTTGTAGCGTTCCCAGAACTCGTCATCGGATTTCGATTTCGACAACTTCACGTCCTGCGCTTTCTGCGGGTCGGTGAAGAACTTTGCCGCGCGCCGCTGATCAGACCCGCGCAGGGTTTCGTCCGCCGCATCCTGAATGCAGCCACACACGGAACTGTTGGCCGCCTTGCGGTCCGAATGCAGGCAAGCCTTTTCGATGGGGCCACCGGCAAAGGCAATGCTGCCAAACAGGGGAAGGGATACCGCAACACAGGTTGCCAGCAAGACCGATTTCTTCATGTCACCGCCTCATTCGTCCGTGGCCGGGTCGCCCTCAACCATGAATCATTTTCTGCCTTAACCTACGCCGATTCGGGCGTTTTTTTCAAGCCACAGCATGTCGCGGGCGGAAAGCCGCCGCGCACAACCCCTTGCCAGATGTGCCGCTTCGCCCGATGCTGGCCGCAAACCCCGCAAGGATCGCCCCGTGATCGCCGCCCTGACCCAAGCCCAAGCCGCCCGCCTTGTTGCCCGGATCGACGCCATCCCCTTGTTTGCACACGCCTATGCCTGGCATCTTAACTTCCGCCTTGGCACCGCCACCCCTGCCGATCTGCTGCCGTTTGCCCGCGCCCATGGCCTGAAAGGGGTGAAGATCCATGTCGAGGATGGCGAGGAACGCTCGCTTTTGCACGCGCCCGAAACCCGCGCGCCCTTCGCCGCGCTGGCGCAATCGCTGGATCTGGAAATCCATATCGAAACCTCGTCCACCAGCGAACCCGATCTGCGCGATGCCATCCAGATCGCCCATGCAACCAGCGCCACCTCTGTCCGCTGCTATCCCCGCCATGCGGGCCGCCTGTCGCAGGTGATCGCCGCCACCATCGCCGACCTGCAACGCCTGCCTGCGCTTGACCCCTCTGGCCGCCTTGATTTCCTGCTGGAACAGCATGAGGATCTGACCTCCCGCGAACTTGTCCATATCCTGCAACAGGTGGCCAACCCGCGCCTGACCCTGCTTTACGACTTCGCCAACATGATCAACGCGAACGAAACCCCCGAGGCCGCGCTTGCCATCATGGCCCGCCACATCACCGATGTGCATATCAAGGATGCCAAAATCCTGCCCGATCGCGGCGGCTTCGCGCATCGTGCCTGCCGGTCGGGCGAAGGCGACATCGACTTTGCCCGCCTGCTGACGCACCTGCTGCTGCTTGGCGACGGCACGGCCCAAATCCGCGCCTTCGCGCTTGAGGAAGAGAACGAAATGTACGCTCCCGCCTACCGCTTTGCGGAGGAAGGCCCCGATCCGGTCATCCCCGCCCGCGAAGCCTCTACCACCGACCCGACGGCGGGCGAACCGCTGCCAGACCGCCTTGCCCGCGAACGGCGCGAGGCCACGGCGCAAATCCACTACGTCCGCACCGTCCTTGCCCGCCTGCGCGCCCAAGCCCTCAGCCGATTGGAAACCCCATGACCAACACCTATTGGCCCGCCTCGTCCTCGACCACGCCGCGCTATGCCGGCCCGGTCAGCTTTTTCCGCCTGCCCAGCCTGACCGACCCGGATCAGGCCGATATCGCCCTCTTGGGCCTGCCCTATGACGGCGGCACCACCAACCGTGCCGGGGCGCGCCACGGCCCTGTCTCTTATACACATCTGACGCTGCC
>CAMFLG010000316.1 GCA_945957495.1 uncultured Pseudorhodobacter sp.
GTTCAGAGGAATTTCACCAAGCGGTCAGCCCGCCGTGGCCGGTTCTTTCTTTTTCGCCTCGGCATGCACCAGCAAGGGGGCCGCGCCGTTGTTGACGGCCTCTTCGTTGACCACGACTTCTTCGACGTCATCCATGCCCGGCAGTTCGAACATGGTGTTCAAGAGGATGTCTTCCATGATCGACCGCAACCCGCGCGCGCCGGTCTTGCGTTTGATGGCGCGTTTGGCGATGGCGGACAGCGCATCGGCGGTGAAGGTCAGCTTGGTGCCTTCGATGTCGAACAGGCGCTGGTATTGTTTGACCAAGGCGTTCTTCGGTTCGGTCAGGATGGTGATCAGCGCGGATTCGTCCAGATCGGTGAGGGTGGCGATGACCGGCAGGCGGCCGACGAATTCCGGGATCAGCCCGAATTTCAGCAGATCTTCGGGTTCAAGCTCTTTGAACAGCTCCCCTGCCCCGCGCGATTCCGGATCCTTCACCTCGGCACCAAAGCCGATGGCAGAGCCTTTGCCGCGCTGCGCGATGATCTTTTCGAGGCCCGAGAAGGCGCCGCCACAGATGAACAGGATGTTCGTCGTATCCACTTGCAGGAATTCCTGCTGCGGATGCTTGCGCCCGCCCTGCGGCGGAACCGAGGCAACGGTGCCTTCCATGATCTTCAACAACGCCTGCTGCACGCCCTCGCCCGACACGTCGCGGGTGATCGAGGGGTTGTCGGACTTGCGGGTGATCTTGTCCACTTCGTCGATATAGACGATGCCGCGCTGCGCGCGTTCGACGTTGTATTCCGAGGCCTGCAACAGTTTCAGGATGATGTTTTCCACGTCTTCGCCCACATAACCGGCTTCGGTCAGGGTGGTGGCGTCGGCCATGGTAAAGGGCACGTCCAGAATCCGGGCCAGCGTCTGCGCCAGCAGCGTCTTGCCGCAGCCGGTGGGGCCGATCAGCAGGATGTTCGACTTGGACAGTTCGATATCGGTCTTGCTGGCGTGGTTCAGCCGTTTGTAGTGGTTGTGGACCGCGACCGAAAGCACCCGCTTTGCATGCACCTGACCGATGACATAGTCATCCAGCACCTTGCAGATGTCGCGCGGCGTGGGCACGCCGTCGGTGGATTTCAGGCCCGTTGTCTTGGTTTCTTCACGGATGATGTCCATACAGAGTTCGACGCATTCATCACAAATGAACACCGTCGGACCCGCGATCAGCTTGCGCACCTCATGCTGGCTTTTGCCGCAGAAGGAGCAGTAAAGGGTATTCTTGCTGTCGCTGCCGGAATTGTTCGCCATGGGTATCCTCTGCCCTGCGCCCATCGGGGCATTTGAGGGAAGTCTAGGCCAAGGGCCGAACCTCCACAATCCGAAAACGCCCCCGGCCGGAACCGGGGGCGCGGGTGCTTATTTCTCGTCGTCGGCCTTGCCGCGGCTTTCCAGAATCTCGTCGATCAGACCCCAGGCCTTGGCATCTTCGGCGGACATGAAATTGTCACGCTCCAACGCGGCCTCAACCGTGGCATAGTCGTTGCCGGTGTGCTTGACGTAGATCTCATTCAAGCGACGCTTGAGCTTTTCCGTCTCGCGCGCGTGGATCATGATGTCGGTCGCCTGACCCTGATAGCCGCCCGACGGTTGGTGTACCATGACGCGGGAATTGGGCAGGCTGAACCGCATGCCCTTTTCGCCCGCCGTCAGCAGAAGCGAACCCATCGAGGCCGCCTGCCCGATCACCAGCGTAGAAACCTTGGGCCGGATATACTGCATCGTGTCATAGATCGACAGGCCAGAGGTGACGACACCGCCGGGGCTGTTGATATACATGGCGATTTCCTTGGAGGGATTTTCCGCCTCTAGGAACAGCAACTGCGCGCAGATCAGGCTGGACATGCCGTCATGCACCGGGCCTGCCAGAAAAATGATGCGCTCTTTCAGCATGCGGCTGAAAATATCGTAGGCGCGTTCGCCGCGGCTGGTCTGTTCGACCACCATGGGAACAAGGGTATTCATGTAGAAGTCAACGGGATCGCGCATCTGAAACCTGCCTCTTGTCCGTGGATTTGGTTGTACTGCCGGAGGTGTTTCCAGAGTCTTAGTGTCGCGCGCCGGGGGGTGCAAGGGCAGGCGGGTGGAATTAGCCCGGCACGCCGTTCACAATGCCAATTGCAGTTCGGCCCGCAGCCCGCCCAGCGTGGCACTGTCACCCAGACGCAGGGCACCGCCATGACTGCGCGCAATGTCGGCAGCAATCGACAGACCCAGCCCCACACCGCCGCCCTGATTGGGATTTCGCGCCGCATCCAGACGTTTGAACGGCTCCATCGCCTCTTCGCGGCGGGCTTCGGGAATGCCCGGGCCATCATCTTCGACGATGAAACTCAGCGTGTTGGCGGTGGCTTGCACCGTGACCGTGGCGCGCTTGCCATAGCGCACCGCGTTCGAGATCAGATTGTCCAGCGCGCGCATCACCGCCTGCGGACGCAACCGCGCCTGTGGCGGGGCAGAGATGGCACCCAGTGCAACCGCCTGACCACTGCGCACCGCATTTTCGACCGCGCGCTGCGCCAAGGCAACGGGATCGACCAATTCCGGCTCTTCCAACACATCGCCGCGCACAAAGGCCAGAAACTCGGCCACCAGCCGTTCCATATCCTGCACGTCCTGTTGCAAGGCGCGGGCTTCTTCATCCTCGGGCAGGAAGGACAGGCCCAGTTTCAGCCGGGTCAGGGGCGTGCGCAAATCGTGGCTGACGCCAGACAACAACAGGGTGCGGGTTTCGATCTGGCGTTCGATGCGGTTGCGCATATCCAGAAATGCACGGCCCGCGGCACGCACTTCGGTGGCGCCACGGGGGTGATATTGCACCACCTGCCCTTTGCCAAACGCCTCTGCCGCCGCGGCAAGCCGGGTGATCGGGCTGAGTTGATTGCGCAGGAAGAGATAGGCGATCAGCGTCATCAGCGCCGATGTAAACACCATCCAGACCAGCAACTGATGCGGGTTGGTCGCCGAAACCCGCCGCCGATCGACCACGACCAGCATCGGGCCTTTCGGCGTGTTCAGGTAAACTTGGACTTCGGCCTTGTCGCGCAACACATCGACCGCCAGCACACCCGGCAGCCCTTCGCGCAGGGTGGCGATCACCTCGCGCCCCGACCAGTCGATCAGCCCGCGCTGATCCGCCTGCGGAACATCCGCCGCCGCAATCGGAAACACGACCCGCAGGTCAAGATGACCGGCAAGCTCTGCCACCCGCGCCTGCGCCACGGCCAGATCGGCGGGGTCATCCGCCTGCGAGAGCAGGTAGCGCATTTCGATCAGCACGCCATCGGTCATCTGCCGGGTGACGCCTTCGAAATGACGCTGAATGAAGGCGATGGAGACGGTCAACTGCACCACGACCACTGGCAGAACCAGGATCAGGATGGCCCGGCCAAACAGGCCGCGCGGCAATAGGGACTTGAGGCGCCAGTGCATGCGGGCAAGACTAGCCGGGCGAAGGGGCCAAGGAAAGGGCTGGGGATGGAATCACAGGTCACAGAGCCGGCACCGGGGATTGTCCGGCTGCGGGCGGCCAACCCTTCGCCGATGACCGGCAGCGGCACCAATACCTATCTGATGCGCGGCACCACGGGGGTTGTGGTGATTGACCCGGGCCCGGCCCTGCCTGCGCATCTGGCGGCGATTCTGGCGGCCTGCGGTGGGGCGCCGGTGGCGGCGATCCTGCTCAGCCATGCGCATCTGGATCATTCGGGCCTCTGCGCCCCGTTGCAGCAGGCCACCGGCGCGCCGGTTCTGGCCTTTGGCGATGCGCAAAGCGGTCGCAGCGCCCTGATGCAGAGGCTGGCGCTTGAGGGCCTGCAGGGTGGTGGCGAAGGCATCGACGCGGGCTTTGCCCCGGATCGCCGGATTGCCGATGGCGAGGTGATTAGGGCGGGCGGACTGGCCATTGACGTGCTGCACACACCCGGCCACATGGGCGGTCATCTGAGCTTTGCCTTGGGCGATGTGGCCTTTACCGGTGATCATGTGATGGGCTGGGCCTCGACCCTGATCTCACCCCCCGATGGCGATATGCGCGCCTATATGGCCTCGCTGGCGAAACTGACGGCGCGGCCCTGGGCGAAGTTCCTGCCCGGCCATGGCGAGGCGATTGCCACGCCCGCCGCCCGTCTGGCCGAGTTGCACGCGCACCGTCTGGGCCGCGAAAGCGCCATTCTGGCCGAATTGAAATCCGGGCCGCTGACCCCGGCAGAGCTTGCAATGCGCATCTACACCGACACCCCCGCCGCCCTGCTGAAGGCCGCCGAGCGCAACATTCTTGCGCATCTTGTTGATTTACATGAAAGAAGTCGCGTGGATGGTGACGGCCCACCCGGCCCCGCCACCCGTTTTCACCTGATCTGATCCGGAATGCATATTTCTGCAATAGCCCCCTTGCCGCCCCCAAACGCTCTTGCTATACGGCCCCCGTGTTCCGGCGTAGCTCAGCGGTAGAGCAGTTGACTGTTAATCAATTGGTCGTAGGTTCGATCCCTACCGCCGGAGCCAA
>CAMFLG010000317.1 GCA_945957495.1 uncultured Pseudorhodobacter sp.
GTCATAAAGCGCATTCACCCGTGCCTGCCCCGCAGCACCCATGCGGCGGCGCAGATTGGGGTTGCGCGCCAGTTGCAGGATGCGCGCCACCATCTCGGGCATGTCCAGCTCTGTCAGGGCCGAGGTGGCGGCACAATATTGCGGGTAATTGTCGCTGCCACCCTGATAGCGCAACGCCTCTGCCGCCAGCGCCTCTGGCCCCAAGGTGCGGCTGGTGACGCGAAAGCCAACGTCCGGCGTGACCGTGTCTTTCATGCCGTCCCAATCGGACACCAGCAGCGGCAGGCCCGCCGCCATCGCCTCCAATGGGGCCAGACCAAAGGTTTCCTGAATGTTGTCAATCAGGAACAGGAACACATCCGCGCCCGACAGGGCGGCGCGGCGGTCTTCGGCCTTCGCCCCATCCAACAGCAGAAATCCTACATCCGGCATCAGCCGCGCCGCACCTTCGGTGAACACCTTGCGTGCATAGCCGTCACGGAACTGGCCGCAAAACACCACATGCAGCTTTTGCCCCGGCAATTGCCGCTGTGCTGCCTGCATGGCCAGATAGACCGGCAGCGGATCAAACTTTTCATAAGGCGTCAGCCGCGCGATGGTGGTGAAAACCACATCCTGCGACCCCGCCCCCAGCCGTGCCCGCAACCCCGCCCCCAGCCCCGCATCGGGGGCGAAATCGGCGCAATGCACCCCCAGCGGGATCACCGGAAACAGCGGGCGCGGCGGCGGCTTGCTGCGGAAATGCGCGGCGATATGCGCGTCAATCAGATCGTTCTGATAGCGCACCGACGCCTGCACTGCGGTGGAGGTGCAGATCACCGCGTCCCAGGGCTGCACCGGGGCCATGCGCAGATCGAACATGCCCTGCATCACCCCGGTGGTGGAAATCGTATGGGTCAGTCCACAGATCGCCCAAGCCGCATTGCCATGCGGCGCGCGGCGCCATGTTTCGACCGCGTAATTCGGGCTGGGATAATAGACGGTCGAAACCGGCGCCATGCCCATCGGGCGGATCAGCGGCACAAAGCGCAGCGGCACATGGGGCCGCAGCCGCGCGGCCAGATCGCGCAGGGGCGGCATGGCCTTTTCCGACTGCGCCAGCATGACGAATTCATCCACGTCGCCGTGGCGCAGAAAGCCGTTCAGAAACGACTGCCCCGCCACCCGGCGGCCATTTATGCCCTTGGCGACCGGATCATAGCCGTCCTCGGCATACCAGATCGCGGCGTTCGACTTGCTCATTTGCGCACCATCCACAACCACGGGGTCGGCCCGCCGCGCCACTCCCACAAGGCAAGCAAGCGGTCCATATCGCTCAACGCCTGCATCCAGTCGGGCAGGCAGGCCGCATCCAGAATCCGCCCGATCTTGCGCACCGCATGCGTGGCGCGAAACCGGTCGGAAAGCCGGTCGCTCAACCCCGGTTGAAAGCAATCATGCACCTCGACCAGAATATCCGCGTCCCGCAGACCGAGGGCCAGCGCCGGGTCCAGCAGCTCTGCCTCCGCGCCCTCGATATCGCAGATCACCAGCGTCGGCTGGGCCGCGCAAACCGCGAAATCGCCGTGTTGCATCAAGCCGCCGATCTGCACCCGTGCGGCCACGCCATTCGCCACGGCCAGCTGCGCACACAGGGCCTGCGCCCGCGCGTTGGCATCGCGCGCCCAGACCTGCGCCTGCGGCATCCGCAGCGCCAGACCCACCGCGTAAAACCCCTCTGCCGCACCCACATCAATCACCAGATCATAGCCGCGCGTCACGATCTCTTCGATCACCGGGGCCAGACTGGCCTCATAAGACCCGATCAGCCGCGCCGCCCGCGCCCCTTCGGCCGCGCGTTCGCCATAGATCATGCCCCTGAACGGCCCGGATTGCACCGTGTTGCCAGACTGCCGCAGGATGGCATTGACCACCAGTTCCGACCGCCACTTCGCCAAAAGCCGCAGCGCGCGGTCCAGTTTGGCAAGCTCTGGCGGCCCGTCGATCAGCGTTTTCAACCGGTCGGTGATGCTGGCTGTCAGGGCAGATGCGGGCTTGGCCAAGCTTGGGCTCCATGAAAATGGGGCAGGAAATCCTGCCCCTCACCGGTAGCGCGCCGCCCTGCGGCTGTCTATGCCAAGCATCAGGCGGGCACGAATTCCAACGCCAACCCGTTCATGCAATAGCGTTTGCCGGTGGGCTCTGGCCCGTCATCGAACACATGGCCCAGATGCCCGCCACAGCGGCGGCAATGCACCTCTGTCCGGCGGGTGAAAAACCCGTCATCGGCCATGGTCCGCACCGCATCCGGCAGCGGCTGAAAGAACGAGGGCCAGCCGGTGCCCGAGTCAAACTTCGCCTCCGACGCTTAAAGCGGCAGCGCGCAGCCGGCACAGATGAAGGTGCCCTTGCGGTGTTCGTCATTCAACGGGCTGGAAAAGGCAGGTTCGGTATCAGCCTCGCGCAGCACCGCAAATCGCGCGGGCGAAAGCTTGGCCTTCCATTCGGCCTCTGTCAGGGTGATTTCGAATGTTTCCGCCTGCAACCGGCCCGCAAAGGGCAGCACGGCAAGGCTGATCAGGAAATGGCGGCGGCGCATGGCAGTCTCCTTCTTTCGGTGGGTGGACGATAGCGGAACTACGGCCGCCCGTGCGGCAAAGTTTCAACGCGTCACACAGATGCGTCCTGCCGTGATCCCGGCCCCTTGCAGCCCCTGCCCGAATCCTCCACAACGGGGTCAGAGCGCGGGTTCGCCCGCCACGGTAAGACAGGCGACGGGTAAAGGCAGATCGGGCTATGGCAGAGACAGTGATGAAACCCACCGAAGAAATCTCGGTCCGCGATGTGTTCGGCATCGACACCGACATGAAGGTGAAAGGCTTTGCTGAAGCCAATGACCGCGTGCCTGCGATCGACCCCACCTATAAATTCGATCCCGACACCACGTTGGCCATCCTCGCAGGTTATGCCTATAACCGCCGGGTGATGATCCAGGGCTACCACGGCACCGGCAAATCGACCCATATCGAACAGGTCGGCGCGCGGCTGAACTGGCCGACCGTGCGGGTAAACCTTGATAGCCACATCAGCCGGATCGACCTGATCGGCAAGGATGCGATCAAGCTGCGCGACGGCAAGCAGGTGACGGAATTCCACGAAGGCATCCTGCCTTGGGCGCTGCGCAACCCCGTCGCCATCGTGTTCGATGAATACGACGCTGGCCGCGCCGATGTGATGTTCGTGATCCAGCGCGTTCTGGAACATGACGGCAAGCTGACCCTCTTGGATCAGAACGAAATCATCACCCCGAACCCCTATTTCCGCCTGTTCGCCACCGCGAACACCGTGGGCTTGGGCGATACCACCGGGCTTTACCACGGCACTCAGCAGATCAATCAGGCCCAGATGGACCGCTGGTCGCTGGTCGCCACGCTGAACTACCTGTCCCACGATGCCGAAGCCGCCATTGTTCTGGCCAAGCGCCCGCATTACAACACCGCCGAGGGCCGCAAGAAGATCAGCCAGATGGTGACGGTGGCCGACCTGACCCGCACCGCCTTCATGAACGGCGATCTGTCCACCGTGATGAGCCCGCGCACCGTGCTGAACTGGGCCGAAAACGCCGAGATCTTCCGCAACGTCGGCTACGCCTTCCGCCTGTCGTTCCTGAACAAATGCGACGAGTTGGAGCGTCAGACCGTGGCCGAGTTCTACCAGCGCTGTTTCGCCGAGGAACTGCCCGAGTCTGCGGCGAGCATGGCGATGAAGTGAATAACTGGGCGCTTCTTGCGATTGCCGCCCTTTTCATAACTTCGCCGACCATTGCTCAGGATCAGCCCTGTCTTGGCGCAGACAGTGGCATATCCGATGCAGAGCCATCGCCTGACGAATTGGCCTACATCGCAAAGCGGTTTGAACTCGTTTGCCATACCCGGAACCCGGAGCAAGGGCTTAGACCGCTCCGTCTGTTTACGGAACCGAACCTGAAGTCTGCGATATCGACCGTCATGGAATCGCCCATGACGGTCGATGTTGATATGTTCGTCGATCATTTGGTGGAGGCCGATGGAGAGCAGTTTCTTGGCGGAACTGTCTTTGCCCCGACACGATGCCCATTGGTTCAATTCGACGTGCCGGACGGGAAAGGTGCCGAAGCGCATTTTGATCACTGGTATATGCTGGCAACCGATCTCGACTGCGAACTCAGACAGCCGGGGGAACCGTGACCGAACGCGCCAGGCGTTGCCCCCTAATGCCTACCCCTGATCTCATTCAGCGCCGCCCTCGCCAGATATCCTGACCGCGTCAGCCCCAACCCTTCCGCTGCCGCATCAATCGCCTGCAAAGTCCCCGCATCCAGACTGATGTTAACCCGCTTTTGCCGGGTTTGCGGCTGCACCAACGGCACCGCGATCAGGAACGCCCCGGCGGCAAGGTCATCGGCAACCAGACGCGCAACGGCTTCGGGCGCGCGCGACTGCGGTTTTGGCAGCTTTGGGCCCCCGCCGGGCCTGACAAGCACAAATCATCTCTTTTTTCCGCAATC
>CAMFLG010000318.1 GCA_945957495.1 uncultured Pseudorhodobacter sp.
TGTGTATAAGAGACAGGCGTTAACCCTTTGATGCCACTTTGTTCCTTAATGTTCATATTTAGTTCTTTACAGATGGTTAAGAACATGAGAACAATACGGCAACAAACAGATGGAGGGTCACATGTTCACTGAGATTGCTGAAATTCTGAACCGTTCTCGCGCTGGCTTGGTTGAGGATGCGCTTGGCGTGGTTTCTCTGTTTGTTCTGCTGTTTGCCGGGCTTGGGATGTCTGGCACGTTTTGAGTTTTCTGCCTGCGGTCTTGCCGGATCGGGCCGCCACTCTTGTCCCCAAGTAGAGTGTCCCCGGGCTGCCCTGCCCAATGCCTGATCCAAGAACGCGACTTGCCGCCGCAGCCCGATGAGGCTTGCGGCGGTTTTTTTATGCCGTCTCGGCGTCGGCGATGGCGGCACAGGTGGCGTCCAGCGCCAAGAGGATCGAGGCGTGGCGGTTCTTGTAGTCGCGCGCGGGGATCAGCACTTCATAGCCTTCAAACGGTGCTGTCGGCACCGGGCCACCGCCCTGCAGCATCGCCTGCAAGGCATCGCGAGCGGCCTCCAGCTCTGCGCGGCTGCGGCCCAGAACCACCCGGCCCAGCACGGCAGCCGAGGCCTGACCCAGCGCGCAGGCCTTCACATCCTGCGCAAATTCGGCCACGCGCCCGTCGCGCATCACCAGATCGACGGTGATGGTCGATCCGCACAGCATCGAGCGTTTGCGCGCAGACCCCATGGGCGCGGGCAGGCGGCCCAGATGCGGAATATCCGCCGCCAGCGCCAGAATGCGGCCCGAATAGAGTTTCACAAGATCGCTGTCGCTCATGGCTTTTCCCTATGCTCCGCCCTAGATAGACCCGAAGCATGCCGCCGCCAAGGAGCCCGCCGATGACATTTGATCCCAGCCGCCTGAAATATGATGCCAACGGGCTGATCCCCTGCATCGCGCAGGATCATGCCACGGGCGAGGTGCTGATGTTCGCCTGGATGAATGCCGCCAGCATCGCGCGCACGCTGGACAGCGGGGCGATGACCTATTGGTCGCGGTCGCGCCAGGCGTTCTGGGCCAAGGGTGAAAGTTCCGGCCATGTGCAGCGGCTGGTCGAGTTGCGGATTGATTGTGACCGCGATTGCCTTTTGGCGCTTGTGACGCAAGAGGGGCCTGCCTGCCACACCAATCGGCGCAGTTGCTTTTATACCGCCGTCCGGGACGGGGCAGAAGTGGAGATCATGGTGCCGATGGCGTGAGCCGGATTTTTCGAAAAATCCGGACCGATTTCTTCGAAGAAATCGGCTAGAGCCCCAGTATGCGGCGAATATCGGCGGGGGTGGCGCCCTCGGCGCGGTATTTTGACAGCGCGCGGGCGTCGTCGCGTTTGGCCAGCCGTTTGCCTTCCTCGTCTCGGATCAGGCGGTGGTGGTGGTAGATCGGGGTGGGCAGGCCCAGAAGGTGTTGCAGGATCACCTGAATGGCAGTGAATTCAAACAGATCCTCGCCGCGGATGACGTGGCTGATGCCCTGATCAGCATCATCGAAGGCAGAGGCGAGGAAATAGGCGACGATGTCTTCATCCTTGCGGTGCAAAACGATGTCGCCAATGCTGCGCTGTGCCGCCTCGGGGTCAATCTGATGCAGGCCGACATGGGCGGGGCCGGTTTCCAGATAGGTCAGGCGGGCAGGGTCCAGCACCGCCAGTGCCTTGGCCAGATCCAGCCGCAGGGCGTCGCCGGGCTGGCGGCTGGACATCGGGCGGTGGCGGCAGGTGCCGGGATAGACCTGATGCGCGACACCTTCCTGCGGGGCGGACAGGGCCGCGCGGATATCGCCGCGCGTGCAGGAACAGGGGTAAAGCAGATCGCGCGCGGCCAGGGTTTCCAACCGGGCGGCGTAGGTGGGGATATGCGCCGATTGCTCAAGGATCGGGCCATCCCAGGTTAGGCCCAGCCATTTAAGATCAGCGATGATCGCGGCTTTCCACTCCGGTTTTGAGCGTTGCAGATCGGTGTCTTCCATCCGCAAAAGGAATTGGCCACCCGCCGCCCGCGCCATGTCATGGCCCAGGATTGCCGAATAGGCATGGCCCAGATGCAGGGGCCCCGTGGGCGACGGCGCAAACCGCGTTACGAAGCCAGCCATGCGGTAAACGCCTCTTTGGCGCGGTCGGTATAGGCCTTGTAACGGTCTTTGCGGCCCTTGCGTCCACCGCGGGCGTCGATGGGCGGGAAGAGGCCGAAGTTGACGTTCATCGGCTGGAAGGTCTTGGCCTCGGCCCCGCCGGTGATGTGGGTGATCAGGGCGCCCATCGCGGTTTCGGGCGGCGGCGGCGGCAGGTTGCGGCCCAGAATCTCGGCGGCGGCCATGCGGCCCGCCAAAAGGCCCATCGCCGAGGATTCGACATAGCCTTCCACCCCGGTGATCTGCCCGGCGAAGCGTAGGTTGCGCCGCGATTTCAGCCGCATCTGATCGTCCAGCAGCGTCGGTGAATTTATGAAGGTGTTACGGTGAATGCCGCCCAGCCGTGCAAAGCTGGCATCCTGCAGGCCGGGAATCATTTTGAAAACAGCGGTTTGCGCGCCGTATTTCATTTTAGTCTGAAAGCCCACGATGTTGTAAAGCGTGCCCAGTTTGTTGTCGCGGCGCAGTTGCACCACGGCGTAGGGTTTCATCGGGCTGTGGGGGTTGGTCAGGCCCACCGGCTTCATCGGGCCAAAGCGCAGGGTTTCGCGGCCGCGTTCGGCCATCACCTCGATCGGTAGGCAGCCGTCGAAGTAACCTGCGGTTTCGCCTTCGTGAAATTCGGTTTTCTCTGCCGCAAGAAGCGCGTCGATGAAGGCATTGTATTCGTCCTTCGTCATCGGGCAGTTCATGTAGGCGGTCTGTTCCTCGGCCGTTTCACCCTTGTCATACCGCGACTGCATCCAGGCCACCGACATATCGACGGATTCGGCATAGACGATCGGGGCGATGGCATCGAAGAAGGCCAGCGCCTCGGCATTGGTGGCGGCGCGGATGCTTTCGGCCAGTGTGCCAGAGGTCAGGGGCCCGGTGGCCACAATCCAGTTTCCTTCGGAAGGAAGCTCGGTAATCTCTTCAAAAGACGCGGAAATCAGCGGGTGCGCGTTCAGGCGGGCAGTGACGCTTTCGGAAAACGGATCGCGGTCAACCGCCAGAGCGCCGCCTGCGGGCAAGCGGTGCGCCTGCGCCATTTCCATGATCAACCCGTTCGCCGCGCGCATTTCCCAATGCAGCAGGCCCACGGCGTTGCGTTCGTCATCGTCCGAGCGGAAGGAGTTCGAGCACACCATTTCGGCAAAGTTGCCGGTGCGGTGGGCAAAGGTGGCGACTTTGGGGCGCATTTCGTGGATCACCACGCGCACGCCCATCTGGGCGGCCTGCCACGCGGCCTCTGATCCGGCCATTCCGCCGCCGATGATATGAAGGGTGTTGTCCATACCCGCGATCTAGGCGGTTTTCCGGCAATTGGAAAGAGGGCCGGGGATTGCCCCGGCCCGCAGATCTTAGCGTTTGTCCAGCGCGACCGCGCCCGCACCGTAGGTGGCCAGCATCAGGAAGCCGCCCGCGATGGCAAGGTTCTTAAGGAACATGGTCATCTGCATCTGGTCAGCGGGGTTGAAGTGGTAGAGCAGGCCCGCCAGAATTGAAAAGCCCGCGCCCAGAAACGCCATGATGCGCACCTGATAACCCACGATCATCGCGACGCCGAGCGCCACTTCAAAAATGATCGACGGCCATGCCAGGAAGGCCGGCAGCCCGCCCGAGGTCAGAAATCCGGTAAAGCCGGCGACATCGCCCAGCTTGCCCAGACCGGCGATGACAAAAAGCGCGCCGATCAGCACGCGGGCGACAAAGGGGGCGTATTTGGTGGCTTGTTCCATGATTTCGTCGTTCCTGATTGTGTTGCGCCGCCAAAGCTGGATCGGCAATGCAGGTTATCTAAAACAAGCCGTCTTCATGGAAAACCCGCGTGGTCGCGCGGTGACTCTGCAAATATGCACAGAGATTTTGTTAGGCCGATGCAGCCGCCGCCCAAAGCCGTGCCCGCTCTGCCCGAACAAAATCGCCCGGATCGCCGCCATCATAGCACCCCAAGCGTTGCGCGAGCTGAAAGAAGCCTTGGCCCGGCAGGCCATCGCCCAGACGCCCCGCACATAAGGCCGCCCGCAGCGGGCGGTTTGCGGCGGCGTCGGCCTGCATCAGGGTTTCCAGCGCATTTGTCAGCTTGGCAATCGAACCGGGGCCGGGTATCGCCAGATCGCGGGCCAGCGCGCCATAGGTCGTGGTTTGGCCCGACCGGGCAAGCTGCGCCAGCCGGGCCTCTAGTTCAGGAATTGGCGGCGCTGTTGCTGACATCATGCTCCGAAACCGGCCACAAGGGAGCCGGGTCTTGCGAAGTCATCCACCTTGGCGTCGGAGTTGCAAGGTCTGATGTCAGGACCGCGCTGCCCAGACTGCCCAGACTCTGTCTCTTATACACATCTCCGAGCCCACGAGACGTAGAGGAATCTCG
>CAMFLG010000319.1 GCA_945957495.1 uncultured Pseudorhodobacter sp.
GGTTCGAATCCTGGCGCCCCAGCCAACTTCCTTGCAGTATCAAGCGCAGAACCGCCCTCCGGGGCGTTCCGTCGTTGCCTCATCGGGGCGGGGCTGTTAGACTGAGTGTCTGGCGCAAGGGCGCCCTTTGAGGGAGGCTGGCTATGGGTATCGAAAGTCTGTTGGTGATGCTGCTGATCGGCGCGATTGCGGGTTGGCTGGCAGGGACCATCGTATCGGGCTTTGGCTATGGGCTGCTGGGCAACATGGTCGTCGGCATCGTGGGCGCCGTTGTGGCAAGCTTTGTGCTGCCGCGTCTGGGCTTTGGCATGGGCGGCGGGATTCTGGCGGCCATCGTGAATTCCACCATCGGGGCCGTCATTGTTCTGGTGATTGTGAAACTGGTCAAACGGGTCTGACGCATCGCCGGTTTGGTTCATGGCGGGTGTAAGACACAGGGCGGACGGATTTTTCCGGCCATCTGGCAGGGCGCGTGGTTTTCGGCTATGAACCGCGCAGGACTGCATCCCGTATATCCAAGATCTTGAAAGACCCCCTCGCCGTGAGTCATCGCCCTTTCCTTCTGAGCGTCGTTCTGTGTCTGTCGGCGTGCAGCGCATCCAAAGAGTTTCAGCTGTATCCGCTGGAGGGCCCTCTGGCCGCGATTGATCCGCCGCTGATGATCACCGCCAAGGCCGAAGGGGCCGATGTGGGGTCTGGTCGGCTAAGCTTCAAACTGCCGGAAAAGATCAAGTGCGATGGCACCTGGACCTCGGTGGCGCCCAAGGTGGTGTCGGAATCCTCGGGCCTGTCGTTGACGCTGAAAGGCCCGGGCGCGAATGTGGGAACCAAGACGGAATCGGTGCCGGGGGTGAATTCGGGCGAGGTTTACGCCGTCTGCACCGATGGTCGCCGGGTTCAGGGCAATTTCGTCATGGGCAGCGGCACGACCAGCGGCACGGGGTCTGCAACCGATACCAAAGGCAACGTCTACAAGATCCTGTTCTGAGGAAGGTCTTTGCCTTTAAAGTAGATGAGCAAACGCATAGCCAAAATGGGCGAGACGCAGAGTCTCGCCCATTCTAGGCAGCGAGTTTGACCTTAGGAGTTGTCGGTGTCCCGGCCATCTGGCTCCATAGCCACGCCTTTGTACTTCCCGGGCGTCTGTTTTACAGACATGAACTGACCCGTTCCCTCATCGCGTTTCTGAAAATGTCCGTCCGGCCGTTCAAATTGCGTCCGTCCAGTTACAGAACCGCGTCTAAAGTCGTTTCCTGTATTCTTAGCCATATTACCGGCTCCTCTATCCACAGGACGCCACAGTTTTCTGTGGAGAATTCCTGTATTTTCGAGCACGCCATTGCCTGCTGTTCTCTCGCATGGCCACTTGCGGCCATCGACCCGAAATGGCCGAGAACGCTTGCCCCGCAACGTGCACTGCAATGCGGGAAAGCTGGAGCGCGGAACTGGTACTTCCGCGCTCCAACCCAATTTCTAGTCAGCTGCAGCCACTCGTGCCGCCGCAGGTGTTGCATTTCATGCAGGTGCCGTTGCGGACCAGCGTGTAGTTGCCACATTCGCCGCAGGGATCGCCCTCATAGCCTTGCATCTTGGCCTTGGTGCGGTTGTCCATGCTGACCATGCCAGTGGCCAGCGCAGTGCCGCCTGCCCCCATTCCCGCCGAGCGTGCCGTTTCCGGGATCAGCATGTTCAGCGTTGAAACCGGGTCGGTGCCATTGGCCAGCGCCGTTGCCCCCATGCCGCCCTGCAGCACCACCAGTTCCTGCGGCAGACGCTTGCGCAGATAGCCTGTGGAGGAGATCTGCTTCAACACCTCCAGCCCGCGGCTGGCGGCCTGATCAGACACTTCCGAGATGTTGCGCTTGCCTTCCTCATCGCCGCGACCCAGATCGTCAAAGGACGCGCCTGCGGGTTTGACATGCGCAAGGTCGGTGCGGTCCAGATAGGAAATCGCCAGTTCGCGGAAGATATAATCCAGGATCGAGGTGGCGTTTTTCACAGAATCGTTGCCCTGCACCATGCCCGCCGGTTCAAAGCGGGTGAAGGTGAAAGCCTCGACAAATTCTTCCAGCGGCACGCCGTATTGCAGGCCCACCGATACCGCGATGGCGAAGTTGTTCATCATGGCGCGGAAACCCGCACCTTCCTTGTGCATGTCGATGAAAATCTCACCCAGCCGCCCGTCGCCATATTCGCCGGTGCGCAGGTAAACCTTGTGACCGCCGACGATGGCCTTTTGGGTATAGCCCTTGCGGCGCTCTGGCAGCTTTTCGCGGTTGGTGCGGATGATTTCCTTGTAGACGATCTTTTCAACGATCTTTTCGGCCAGAACGGCGGCTTTTTCCTGTGCAGAGCCGGTTACCAGAATTTCTTCGGCCTCTTCGTCATCCTCGACCAGAGCCGATGCCAAAGGCTGCGACAGTTTCGAGCCGTCGCGGTACAGCGCGTTGGCCTTGATGCCCAAAGACCAGGACAGTTCATAGGCCGCCAGCGTTTCGGCGATGGTGGCGTTGTTCGGCATGTTGATGGTCTTGGAAATCGCACCCGAGATGAAGGATTGCGCCGCCGCCATCATGTGAATGTGGCTTTCCACCGACAGGAACCGCTTGCCGGTCTTGCCGCAGGGGTTGGCGCAATCGAACACCGAATAGTGTTCTTTCTTCAGGAACGGCGCGCCTTCCAGCGTCATCGTGCCGCAAACATGGTCATTGGCGGCGTCGATTTGTGCCTTGGTAAAACCAAGGTGGCGCAGCAGGTCGAAGGTGGGGTCCATCAGCTTTTCTGCCGGGATGCCCAGGGTTTTCTTGCAGAAATCCTCGCCCAGGGTCCATTGGTTGAACACAAATCGGATGTCAAAGGCGGTGGGAAGTGCTGCTTCGATCTTTTCCAACTCGCGCGGGCCAAAACCGTGGCCGACCAGCGACGTGGTGTTGATGCCGGGGCAGTTGCCAATCGAGCCGTGGCCGACGGCATAGGCCACCATTTCAGCGGCTTGCGCGGTGGAATAGCCCAGCTTTTCCAAAGCCGCCGGAACCGACTGGTTGATGATCTTGAAATAGCCGCCGCCGGCCAGTTTCTTGAACTTCACCAGCGCGAAATCGGGCTCGATGCCGGTGGTGTCGCAATCCATCACCAGACCAATGGTGCCGGTGGGGGCGATCACGGTGGTTTGTGCGTTGCGGAAACCATGCGCCTCGCCCAGGGTCAGCGCCTCGTCCCAGGCGGATTTCGCAAGGGTGACAAGGGTTTGGTCGGGGCAGTTCGCGGCATCCAGCGCCACCGGGTTGACGTTGACGCCCTCGTAGCCCGAGGTTTTGCCATAGGCCGCCGCGCGGTGGTTGCGGATGACCCGCAACATGTGCTGCGCGTTGCGGGCATAGCCCGAGAAGGCACCCAATTCCGCCGCCATTTCGGCAGAGGTGGCATAGGCCACGCCGGTCATCAGCGCGGTCAGGGCGCCGCAGAAGGCGCGGCCTTCAACCGAGTCATAGCCAAGCCCCATGTTCATCAGCAGCCCGCCAATGTTGGCATAGCCCAGACCCAGGGTGCGGAAATCATAGGACAGTTGCGCGATTTCCTTCGACGGGAACTGCGCCATCATCACCGAGATTTCCAGCGTGACCGTCCACAACCGGCTGGCGTGCATATAGCCTGCCGCATCAAACTGGCCGTCCTTGAAGAAGGTCAGCAGGTTCATCGAGGCCAGGTTGCAGGCGGTATCATCGAGGAACATGTATTCCGAGCAGGGGTTGGACCCCCGGATCGCACCATCCTCCGGGCAGGTGTGCCAGGCGTTGACGGTATCGTGGAACTGGATGCCAGGATCGGCGCAGGCCCAGGCGGCGTGGCCGACCTGATCCCACAGATCGCGCGCCTTGATGGTTTTGGAAACCTTGCCATCAGTGCGGCGGATCAGCGCCCAATCGGCATCATCGCGCACGGCCTGCAGGAAGGCATCGGTGACGCGAACCGAGTTGTTCGAGTTCTGACCCGATACGGTGATATAGGCCTCGGAATCCCAATCCACGTCATAGGTCGGGAATTCGATGCTGGTGAAGCCCTGACGCGCATATTGCAGGATGCGGTTGGTGTAGGTGTCGGGGATCATGGCCTTTTTGGCCGACTTGATCGCCGTTTTCAGTGCCGGGTTCTTGGCCGGATCAACCGAATCCTCGGCAGAGCCATCCCATTGCCGGATCGCCGCGAAGATGTCGTTCAGGCGCAGCTCATGCGCCTTGGAGCCTGCCACCAGTGAGGCAACCTTTTGTTCTTCGATCACTTTCCAGTTGATGAACTCTTCCACATCCGGGTGATCGACATCGCAGATCACCATCTTGGCGGCGCGGCGGGTGGTGCCGCCGGATTTGATCGCCCCCGCAGCGCGGTCGCCGATTTTCAGGAACCCCATCAGGCCAGAGGATTTGCCGCCGCCCGACAGCTTTTCGCCCTCACCGCGCAAGGATGAAAAGTTGGTGCCGGTGCCCGAGCCGTATTTGAACAAACGCGCCTCACGCACCCACAG
>CAMFLG010000320.1 GCA_945957495.1 uncultured Pseudorhodobacter sp.
ATCCCAAGCTGATGGCGGCGCTGAACGAACGCCGCGCGGCCGCCAAAGGCGACGCAGAAGAATAACAAGCAATAACAGGGCGCTGGCTTGGACGGGCCAGCGGTATTCTGCAAAAAAGTTTGATTGGGAACGCGACATGTCAACAGAACTGCAACAAGACGGCGGAGCCGGTGGGGCGCTTAGCGAACTCGACGAGTTCTCGCAAATCCTGAAACAGAATTTCAAACCGCGCAGCGATGTCGCCGCGCGCGAAGTGGAAAATGCAGTCGGCACTCTGGTGCGCGAGGCGCTGGCCGATGACAGCGTGATCAGCGAAGACGTCCTGGACACCATCGACAAGATGCTGGCCAAGATCGACGAAAAGCTGACGGTGCAGATCAACGAGATCATCCACAACCCCGAATATCAAAAGCTGGAAAGCAGCTGGCGCGGGCTGGCCTATACGGTCAACAACACCGAATCGGATGCCACGCTCAAGCTGAAGGTGATGAACGTCTCCAAGGCAGAGCTGGACAAGGAACTGCGATCTTATCCGGGCGCCAAGTGGGATCAAAGCCCGCTGTTCAAAAAGATCTACGAGGCCGAATTTGGTCAACTGGGTGGCCAGCCTTTTGGTGCGCTGGTCGGCGACTTTGCCTTTGACCATTCCTCATCCGATGTGCGCCTGCTGCGCGATCTGGGCAAGATTGCCGCCGCCTCGCATTGCCCCTTCATCACCTCGCCCGCGCCCACGCTTCTGGGGATGGACAGCTGGAACGAACTGGGCAACCCGCGCGATCTGTCCACGGTGTTCGATACGCCCGACTACGCTGGCTGGAACTCGCTGCGCGATTCGGAAAACTCGCGCTACATCGCCTTGGCGATGCCGCGCGTCATGTCGCGCACGCCCTATGGCCAGAACGGCGAGCCGGTGGATGAATTCAACTTTGAAGAAACCACCGATGGCCACAACGGTCAGCAATACGCCTGGATGAACGCCGCACACGCGATGGCGGTGAACATCAACCGCGCCCACAAGGAATATGGCTGGACGGTGCAGATCCGTGGTGTCACCTCGGGCGGTGAAATCACTGGCCTGCCGGTGCATAACTTTGATGTCGGCGATGGCACCACCGATATGAAGTGCCCGACCGAATTTGCCATCAGCGACCGCCGGGAAGGCGAACTGTCGAAATCGGGGATCATGCCCTTGGTCCACCGCAAGAACACCGACCGTGCCGCATTCATCGGCGCCCAGTCGTTGTACCGCCCGAAGAAGTACCAGAACGAAGAGGCGACTGCCTCTGACAATCTGTCTTCGCGCATCCCCTACATCTTCGCGGTATCCCGCTTCAGCCACTATCTGAAGTGCATGGTCCGCGACATGGTTGGGGCTAACAAAGAACGCGAGCAATTGCAGCGTGAGCTGGGGGATTGGATCAACCAATACGTTCACGGCTCTCCGTCAACGGCATCAGAGGCAGAAAAGGCCAGACTTCCTTTGGCCGATGCCAGCGTGCAGATCATCGAAGACGAAGAGAACCCTGGCTATTACGTCGGCAAGTTTTTCTTGCGTCCGCATTACCAAATGGAAGGCATGGATATCGGCATGAGCCTCGTGTCCAAGCTTCCGGGTGGCAAGTAATAGCAAGCAAAACACCCTGCAATGTCGCTGGGTGAATATTCAAACCTGAAAGGATTAGGCCAATGGCTGTAGATATGTTCATCGAGTATCCGGATACTGCGGAACTCAAGGGCGAGACGAAGGATTCGGTGTACAAGGCCAAGAATGCCAGCGATGTTCTGGCGTGGAGCTGGAGTTTGTCTAACTCTGGTTCGGCGCATGTCGGTGGCGGCGCGGGTGCTGGCAAGGTCAACGTGCAGGACTTGTCGATTACCAAGTATATCGACAAATCGTCGCCCAACCTGATGCTGTTCTGCTGCAACGGCAAGCACATTCCCAAGGCAAACCTGATCTGCCGCAAGGCAGGTGAAAATGCGCTGGAATATCTTCGCATCGAGCTGGAAGAGATCTTGGTATCTTCGGTCAGCACCGGCGGGAGCGGTGGCGAAGATCGCCTTACCGAGAACATTTCGCTGAACTTTGCCAAAGTGCGCGTCAAGTACACCCCGCAGAAAGACGATGGCAGCGGCGATAAGGTCATGCCGATGGGCTGGGATGTCGCGGCCAATATCAAACTGTAAGCCAAGGGAAATCCTTGGGCTGCAATTTGAATCGGCCTGAACCATTGGTGCCGGGCGCTGTGACGCGCCCGGCACTGTTAGTCTGGATGCAAGCCATCCTTCGCCCGTCGATCCTAACCTTGACGAGAGTACGCGATGAATGAGCGAAACGCAGGCTTGTTCCAAGTCTCGCTGATGAACGTCTTTCGGCAAGCAGCGCGACAGCGTGACGCAAAGGCGACGTCCGACACCTCTGCCGATGCCGATGGCAGGGTTCTGTCGGTTCGCACAATTGAACGCCGCGACGGCGCCGATCAGGGCACCTTGCGCAACCACCTTGCCACCGATCTTTCCAACCTTATGGCCACCATCCACCTTGAGGCGACCATCCCCTTGACCGGGTTGGATTATGTGCGCGACTCCGTTCTGAACTATGGCATTCAGGATCTGTCGCGTCTGACTGTCGATCAGGCCAAAACCGCCCGCTTTGTCGCCAGCCTGCGCGAGCAACTTTTGGCGCACGAGCCGCGCCTGATTGCCGAAACCCTTGTGATCAAGATGCGCAAGCCGGACGCCGACAGTCGCCAGCGCATGGCCTTTGATATTTCCGCCGAGATGACCGCACGCCCTGTCGATGTGCCACTGGAATTCGTGGCCGAGATAGACACCGGCGCTGGCAAGATTGCGATGTCAAATCTGGTGGTGCGCGGATGAACCGGGCGTTTCTAGAGGCGTACAACCGCGAACTCGCGCTTTTGTACGAAGGCGCAAAGGAATTTGCCGAAGATTATCCCGGCATCGCCGAACGTCTTGGGGGCCTGACGCAAGACAACCTCGATCCGGCCATCGGTGGCCTGCTTGAAGGGGCGGCTTTCATGGCCGCGCGGGTGCAGTTGAAACTGGACACCGAATTTGAAACCTTCACCGCCGAACTGCTGGATCAGTTGCTGCCGAATTTCATGGCACCCACGCCATCGGCGATCCTTACGCAGACCGAACCGGTT
Source organism: uncultured Pseudorhodobacter sp. (assembly GCA_945957495.1). Taxonomy (GTDB): domain Bacteria; phylum Pseudomonadota; class Alphaproteobacteria; order Rhodobacterales; family Rhodobacteraceae; genus Cypionkella. Next base: position 3,168 of record CAMFLG010000320.1, read on the forward strand.
TACGCCGATACCGCGCTGGAAAAGGGCAAGGTGTTTCCCGCCGGTGCCTATATGGACGCCCGCTATATCGACCGGGATCAGCGGATTTCCTGCCGTTTCCGCCTGTCCACCGCGCTGGAACTGTGGCCGCTGCGGCTAAGCAAGGCGCAGTTTGTCAGCGGATCAACCGGGTTTCAGGCGCTGGGTCTGGATGTGGGTAATGAGACGGCGGGCGGGCTGATCCTGTCCTTCCTGCGCCCGGCGTCGAATGCTCAGGCTGACAAGCCCGGCAAGCCGGTGGATACGCTCGCCCTCGATAGCCTGCCGGTCTATCTGGTCGGCGATCTGTCCGAATCGGTGGCGATTTACGAACATCTGTTCACCAATACCGTGCGCGCCACCATCCGCTATCTGGATCAGCGCGGCGATCCGGTGTTCCTGCGGCTGGAACCAGAGTTTCTGGAACAGATCGGCTTTGCCGATGCCGAGGCGCTTTTCCCCGAAGACACCCGGGTTTTCCGCGGCTTCAGCCTGCTGCGCGAGTTTTTCCTGTTCCCGCAGAAATTCCTTGGCTTCCGCATCAAGGGCCTGGCCAAGGTTCTGCCCCGCATCAAATCCGCCGCCTTCGATCTGATGATCGAAATGAACGCCGTGCGTCCCAACCTGCCGCCGCGCGTGACCGCCGATAATTTCCGCCTGAACGCCGCCCCGGCGGTGAACCTGTTCGAAGAGAACTGCGCGCAGGTGCAGATGGACACGATGCGCCACGAATATCTGGTGCAGGCCGACAGCAGCCCCGCCTCGCATTACGAAGTGCACCGCATCACCGATGTCTTTGCCTATTATCAGGGGGTTAGCGCCAAGATCCCGGTGCATCCGCTCTACGGTCTGCCCGCCGATGTGATGCAACCGCGCGAGGCGCTGTATTACACCGCCCGGCAACGCCCGCGCCGCCTGTCCAGTTCGGAAAAACGCTTTGGCCAGACCGCAGGCTATACCGGCACCGAAACCTTCGTCTCGATCTACGAACCCGGCCATCTGGACAGCGCTGAACGGGTCAAGCGGTTGCAGGTCAAGCTGCTGTGTTCAAACCGCCACCTGCCGCAATACCTGCCCATCGCCGCCGGTGGCGCCGATTTCCGTCTGACCGATGACACCACCCTTCCGGTGCGCTGCATCGCCGGGCCAACCGCCCCGCGCGAATCGGTGTTGGAGCTAGAGAAAGCCGCCCCGCATCGCGCCACCACCGGCCCGGTGCATTGGCGGTTGATTTCCTTCCTGTCGCTGAACTTCCTTGGCCTCGATAATCGCGGCAGCCGGGACGAGGCGGCTGGCCT
>CAMFLG010000321.1 GCA_945957495.1 uncultured Pseudorhodobacter sp.
CTTCTATTGCGACCCGCCATACTGGGGCTGCGAGACCGACTATGGCAAGGCGATGTTCGACCGGGAGTGCTTCGCCCGCATGGCCGACCAGCTGGGCCGCCTTCAGGGCCGCTTCCTCCTCTCGATCAACGACGTCCCCGAAATCCGCGCCATTTTCGCGGCGTTTCATATTGAGGCTGTCACGACAACCTACGGCATCGCCAGCCATGCTGGCACGGCCAAAGATCGTGCCGAACTGCTGATTTCGAACTGGCCTTTGGGCGTTAGAAAATCCCCGTGAATTGCCGTTTCTGACGCTTACACCAGTTCGGAGTTTAGCCGACCTCGATTGCGCACCAAACGGCCTCTAACCCTTTGTTTTCCCGCAACTCCGAACTGACCTCGCAGACTCCGCACTGATTTCGGAGTCTGCGACTTTCAAGGTCTGTCGCCCAGTTGCCTTAGCGGCTGTTTTCTCCGCACACATGCTTGGTAGCCCTTACCGGAATTCCTTATTTGTCCGCATGTTAGCTTCCTGCGCGCCAATGCGCGGACTCTGCGAGCAGAATGCAATTTAATGCGCGGTCAACCCGCCTTTTCCTCGCATTTTCACCCACCATCTTTCATCTCCGTCCACAGCCACCGTCAGCATATTCGGCCCTTTTCTCCCGTCTTCTCAATGCCTTGCCTATGCTCTTCCGCAATACGTCGTTTGTCCAGAAGGTAGTCCCCCCCTACAGCATTCCCCCAAACCCTTGCTAGGCAAGCTTACCCTCCACACTCCATCACACAAGCCCCGCCACAATCCTTACCAAATCCTTGCACCCCACGCCCAACCCCTTGTTATCCCACACCTCCCCTCCTGTCGCACGCGTGCGACATCCCCCTACCCCAGACCCCAAAAACCCGCTATACGCAGGCCCATGTCGCAAAACCCGCCCAACCTCCGCCCCGATCTCGCCCCGAAGCCCAGCTTCAGCGAACCCGTCCGCCCCGGCCAGCCGACCATCGGCATGGTCAGCCTTGGCTGCCCCAAGGCGCTGGTGGACAGCGAACGCATCCTGACCCGGCTGCGGGCAGAGGGCTACGCGATCTCGCCCGATTACAAGGGCGCCGATGCGGTGATCGTGAACACCTGCGGGTTTCTTGACTCTGCCAAGGCGGAATCGCTGGAGGCGATCGGCGAGGCGCTAACCGAGAATGGCCGCGTCATCGTCACCGGATGTCTCGGGGCGGAACCGGAATACATCACCGGCGCGCACCCGCGCGTGCTGGCCGTCACCGGCCCGCACCAGTATGAGGCGGTTCTGGATGCCGTCCACGCCGTCGTGCCCGCCAAGCCCGACCCGTTCATTGATCTTCTGCCCGCCAGCGCGGTTTCGCTGACCCCGCGCCACTACAGCTATCTGAAAATCTCGGAAGGCTGTAACCACAAGTGCAAGTTCTGCATCATCCCCGACATGCGCGGCCTGCTGCAAAGCCGCCCCGCCCATGCCGTGCTGCGCGAGGCGGAAAAGCTGGTCGAGGCGGGCGTGCGCGAGCTTTTGGTGATCAGCCAGGACACCTCTGCCTACGGGGTGGACCGCAAGCACGATCTGTCACCCTGGAAGGGTGGCGAGGTGCGCGCCCATATCACCGATCTGGCCCGCGCCCTGGGCCAATTGGGTGGCGACAACAAACCCTGGGTGCGGCTGCACTACGTCTACCCCTACCCGCATGTGCGCCAACTGATCCCGCTGATGGCCGAAGGGCTGATCCTGCCCTACCTCGACATTCCCTTCCAGCACGCCGACCCCGGCGTTCTGCGCCGTATGGCGCGCCCCGCCGCCGCCGCCAAGACCCTTGACGAAATCGCCGCATGGCGCGCCGTCTGCCCCGACATCACCCTGCGTTCGACCTTCATCGTCGGTTATCCCGGCGAGACAGAGGCAGAGTTCCAGACCCTTCTGGACTGGATGGACGAGGCGCAACTGGATCGTGTCGGCTGCTTCCAATACGAAAACGTCGCAGGCGCGCGGTCGAACGCCCTGCCCGACCATGTGCCGGATGAGGTCAAGCAAGACCGCTGGGATCGGTTCATGGCCAAAGCACAGGCGATTTCCGAGGCAAAGCTGGAGGCCAAGGTCGGCACGACGATTCAGGTGATCGTGGACGAGGTGGATGCCGAGGGCGCCACCTGCCGCACAAAATCCGACGCCCCCGAAATCGACGGCAACCTTTACATCGACGACGGTTTCGAAACCCTGTCGCCGGGCGATATCGTCACGGTGACGGTGGAAGAGGCGGGGGAGTATGACCTTTGGGGGCGGCTGGTTTAGCGGCTTTGCGCGCAAGGCAGCTTGGTGCCTCACAAGGCCGCGCCTGACCGCCGGATGGGCGCAGCAACCTTGGTTTTACTTTATGGTTCCAATTTTTCCGCCGCAGTTCTGCTGGTGACGTTGCAAAAGCGCCCGTCAAAGGGCGCGGTCGGGCGAGAGAAGGGAATTGGGCGCGACCACCACGGGTTCAACGCGGTTCAGGTCTTTCAGGCAACAGGGTCATCGCAAAAGACATTTGGGGATTGCACGCTGCTGCGCAACTGTGGATGCAGCAGCATATTGGGTTTGCTCTGTTCCAACCCTTGCCAGAAGCTCAAGGCCGTGTGGAAATCCCGGCAATGCCAAAAGTGCCACGCTGCCCAAAACCCGCTTGTCGGCACCCGCTACAGCCCCGTGAGGTCGGAGTTCACCCCGACTCCGCCGTAAGGTGGGCAATCTGCCCACCACCCGCGAAACCTTAACCAACGGTTAATTCCGCCTCCCTAACCCGCTGACAAACAATAGGAAAATATTGTCCCGCGCCGGGACACCCCACCCAAACCCCCAAAACTGGTGCCCGCGGCCGGACTTGAACCGGCACGGCCTTGCGGCCTAGGGAGTTTAAGTCCCTTGTGTCTACCATTTCACCACGCGGGCGCACGCGGCGCAGCATAGCGATCCCCGCGCCGGGGTAAAGCCGCTGCACAGCCCCAATGTCGCATCCCGCACCCATTCTGCCGCACCGCGGCAATTGACTTCGCGGCAGGCGCCGTCTCATATGACGACGAGAGTTTGCGAGGGGTCTCCGATGAAGAAAGTCTATCCCAATGCCGCGGCGGCGCTGGACGGGTTGCTGTTTGACGGCATGTTGATCGCCTCGGGCGGCTTCGGCCTGTGCGGCATCCCGGAACTGCTGATCGCCGCTATCCGCGATGCGGGCACCAAGGATCTGACCATCGCCTCGAACAACGCGGGCGTGGACGGTTTCGGTCTGGGCCAGTTGCTGACGACCCGGCAGGTCAAGAAGATGATCAGCTCTTACGTCGGCGAAAACGCAGAATTCATGCGCCAATATCTGTCTGGAGAGTTGGAGCTGGAATTCAACCCGCAAGGCACTTTGGCCGAACGGCTGCGTGCCGGTGGCGCAGGCATCCCCGGTTTCTACACCAAAACCGGCGTCGGCACGGTGATTGCCGAGGGCAAGGACCACAAGGATTTCAACGGCCAGACCTATATTCTGGAAACCGGCATCGTCGCCGATCTTGCCATCGTCAAGGCGTGGAGGGCCGACCCATCGGGCAACCTGATCTTCCGCAAGACCGCGCGCAACTTCAACCCGCCCGCCGCCACCTCTGGCAAAGTCTGCGTGGTGGAGGTTGAAGAGATCGTGCCGCTGGGCTCGCTTGACCCCGACACCATCCACCTGCCCGGCATCTATGTGCACCGGATCATTCAGGGCGATCACGAAAAGCGCATCGAAAACCGCACCACCCGCAAGAAGGAGGCCTGATCCATGTGGGACCGCAATCAAATGGCCGAACGCGCCGGACGCGAGTTGCAGGACGGCTGGTATGTGAACCTGGGTATCGGCATTCCCACGCTGGTGGCCAACTACATCCCCAAGGGCGTTGAAGTGACGCTGCAATCGGAAAACGGCATGCTGGGCATGGGCCCCTTCCCGTTCGAGGGGGAAGAAGATGCCGATCTGATCAACGCTGGCAAACAGACCATCACCGAACTGCCGCAAACCGCCTATTTCGATTCCGCGCAAAGCTTCGCGATGATCCGCGGCGGCAAGATCGCCATGGCGATCCTTGGCGCGATGGAAGTGGCCGAGAATGGCGATCTGGCGAACTGGATGATCCCGGGCAAACTGGTCAAGGGCATGGGCGGTGCGATGGATCTGGTCGCGGGCGTGGGCCGGGTTGTGGTCGTGATGGATCACACCTCGAAACACGGCGAGTCGAAGGTGCTTAAATCCTGCACCCTGCCGCTGACCGGCAAGGCGGTGGTGGACCGCATCATCACCAATCTGGGCGTGCTGGATGTGGTGCCGGGCGGGTTGAAAATCGTCGAATGCGCCGAAGGCGTGACCGAGGCCGAACTGCGCGCCGCAACTGAGGCCACCATCGTTGGCTGAGGTCTGTCTCTTATACACATCTCCGAGCCCACGAGACGTAGAGGAATCG
>CAMFLG010000322.1 GCA_945957495.1 uncultured Pseudorhodobacter sp.
CAGCCGTCAGATGCGCCACCGGAACCACGCTTTGCCCCGTCGTCTCAAACCGGAAGGCCGCCACCAGCAGCGCCAGCAGCAACGGCCCTTCCACCATGGCAAACCCCGCCCCGGTGCAAACACGCGGTCCAGCCGAAAATGGCATGTAGGCATCGCGCGCACAGGTCTTGGTTTCCGCCCTCTGCCAGCGATCTGGGTCAAACTCATCGGGCCGGTCCCAGATCCGTTCGTGCCGGTGCAGATGCCAGGGCGACAGCACGATCTGCGCCCCCGGCGCCACCTGCCGTTGCCGCATCTCTTCCGGGCAGGTGTTTTCGCGCACCATCATTGGCACCGGCGGATAAAGCCGCAGCACCTCGCGGAACACATCCCGTGTGAAACGCAGCTTGGACAGATCGGAAAACCCCGGTGCCGCGCCCAGTTCTGCCGCCTCTGCCGCGACCCGCTCTTGCGCCTCTGGATACATCGCCAGCAGCAACAGCGCCCATGCCAGCGCCGATGCGCTGGTTTCATGCCCGGCCAGAAAGAAGATCGCCACCTGATCCACCATTTCCGCCGTGGCAAAGCGATCCCCCGTTACCGGGTCCGCCGTGACCATGATCTTGGTCGCAAGATCATCCGGCGCCGTGCCCGCCGCAATCTCCGCCGCCCGCGCCTCGGTCAATCCGGTGATCAGGCGGCGGATCGCCTGGGCAGAGCGTTTGGTCGCCCGCCGGTGAAAGCGCGGAAACCAGCGCGGCAGCGGCAGGAACGCAGCCAGGTTCAGAATCGGCTGGGTGCGCTGATAGGTGCGGAATTCGGCAAACACCTTTGCCGCCACCTCATGCTCAATCGGAATTGAAAACAGCGTGCGAAAGATCACATCCGCCGCGGCGTGGCTCATCTCTTCTTCCACCTCGACCACGCCCAGCGGCATCCGCGCCACCGCCGCCTGCCCTGCCGCCAGCATCGCCGGAAAGGTGTCGCGCAGCCGCCCGCCCTCAAACGCAGGGTCAATGATGCGGCGCTGCCGTTTCCACACGTCGCCGTTGGTCACAAACACCGAATTGCCCAGCAAAGGGTTCAACCCCTCACGGATACGGTTGGATTTCGGGAAATCATCGGGCCGCTCCTGCAAGACCCGGTTCACCAAGTCCGGGTCGTTGCACAGATAGCTGCGAAAGAACGGCGTCTTGAACTCTGCCATCCAGGCCCGGTACAGCCGCGCCGGTTGCGCCGACAGAATGTCCTGCCGGAACAGCCGCACATAGCGCAGCAACGAAACCTTGTCGGGGCGGGTGGGCGGCTTGGGCGGCGTCATGCCATGGTTCTATAAGCTGACACAGCCGTTTCAATCCGGCTTTTTGACGCCGGCCGATCAGCATAGCGCGCGGCCAGCGTCTGCCCCCCCGCCGTGATGCGGAAATAATCGTAATCGCCGGGGCGATCAAAGGCGCACAGATATTGAAAATGCAGCCGGAAGAACCGCCAGCGCAGTTCTTTCCAACGCTCCGCCGACAGGGTTTGCGTAAACGCCGCCGAAATCACCAAGGGCCAGCGTTTGCCTTCCGGCGCCACCCCGCTGACCGCCACCGGATCGCACAGGGCAAAGGCGCAGCCATCGCCGGGCGCAGTCACATCAACCCAAGTCAGCTCCTGTCGCGCGGCCAGATAGTGCAGATCAGCGCGCAGCCGTTGCGCCTGCGGCAGGAATGACACCATCGGCACCACCTGCCCCAGCGACAGAAAGGCCAACGCCCCATGTTTTTCCGGCAGGCCCGCGCGGATCAGATCGGCCAGGATAGACACCGCCAGATGCGCCCCTGACGAATGCCCGACCACCAGCACCTCATCAAACCCCGCCGCCAGCGCCTCTCGGATCGACTGGCGAAACGCCACCATCCGCGCCTCCAACTCGGGCGGATTGGCGCCGTTGTCTTGGGCGGAATAGGCATAGTCATGCATCAGATAATAGGCGAACAGCCGGTTGTCATAGCGGCGAAATCCCCGCAAAATCAACCAGATCAGCGCGCCCCCTACTCCCCAGCCCGCCAAGGGCGAGATCTGTGCGACCAGTCGGCCCACCCCCCAACCCGCCAGAACCGCCACCAGCAACTGCCCCAGCAGCATGAAAATCGGATACAGTGCCGCAATCATCGGCCCCTTGCGCAATCGCATCAACCGGAACAGCGCGCCCGAGGCGATATAGACCCAGGCCGTGCGCAACAACTGCCAATAGGTTGCAAGAATCCCCTGATCCATCGAGGTCTTGACGATATCGGCCCAGACCAGAACCTCTATATCCGCTTCCGCCGCCTGCCCGTCGATCTGCCCCGATACATGCCAACCGTAAGGGCCCTTCACCTTCTTCGGCTTCAGGCTTAGCCCATAACCGGAAATCGCCGCCTGCGCCTGCCCCTCTTTGCGGTACAGTTCGCGATAGCGGCGCGGATGAATCGGATCGTAACCGGGAATATAGAACACCCGCCTGCGGAATGTCCGCAGGTCAGCCTTGGGCTTTTCCGAAACCGCTTCCATCTTCACCATGCACGCCTCCGGCGGCGATCATGCCACCGGATTCTGGCATTTCTATGAGAAGCCCTACCCCAGATTGGCAAGGAAGGGCATGTTTTCCAACAGCCAGTAAGAAAAGGACGAAAACCCGCCGGTCAGCATCAACAGGCCAATCGTCCACAACAAAAGCCCCATGATCCGCTCGATCCGGTCGGCATGGCGCTTCATGAATGACACCAAAGGCAGCATCCGGGCAAAGAACGCGGCCACCAACAGGAATGGCAGGCCAAGCCCCGCCGCATAAACCGCCAGCAGAACCAACCCGCGCCCGATATTGCCCTCTTGCGCCGCAAGGCTCAGGATAGCGCCCAGTTGTGGGCCAATGCAGGGCGTCCAGCCAAAGGCAAAGGCCAGCCCCAGCACATAGGCGCCAAAGGCCGAACCACCCCGGTCGCCCGCATCCAGCCGCATTTCCCGGTCCAGAAAACCGATGCGGTAGATGCCCAGAAAATGCGCGCCGAACACCATCACGACAATCCCGGCGAGGGTGGCAAAAATCTCGGCATTGCCCAGAAAGAACGCGCCAAAGGCCGAGGCGGCCAGCCCCAACAACAGGAACACCGTCGAAAGCCCCATCACAAAGAACAGCGCCGCCAGAATCGGCGACCGCCCGCCCTTCATCTCGCCTACCGAAATCCCCGACATATAGGCCAGATAGGGCGGCACGATCGGCAAAACACAAGGGCTCAGGAACGACAACACCCCCGCCAGCAGCGCCACCACCATGGCCGGGATCAGGCTTGCGTCAATAATGTCGATGCCAAACATGCAGGGCTCCCTTTTCCAACGTCTCTACCCTGCGGGTCAACGAAGGTCACGCCCCCCTGCGTCACAACCCCGTGCGGCGATTTGGGCTGGCCTTGGCTGTGACCACGGGGATATTGGGGCAAAGCGAAGGGGCAAGGCGATGCAATGGGATGTCGAGGTGGATTGCGCGGGGCTGTTGTGCCCGCTGCCCGTGCTGCGTGCGCGCAAGCGCCTGCTTGCCATGAACAAGGGGCAGGTGCTGCGGGTTCTGGCAACCGATGCGATGGCAGCCATCGACCTGCCGCATTTCTGCGCCCAAGCCGGGCATGAATATCTGGGGGCAACTGAGGAAAACGGCGTGGCCGCCTATCTGATCCGTCGCGGCTAGGGATTTTAGGCGCAGTCCGCTTCGCGCACGCCATGCCCCGGCAAAGCAACAGGGCGGCAGGTTTCCCCGCCGCCCCATTCTATCAACCATAGTGCCGCGGATCAGCGCGCGAGGTTCCACCAGCCGCGTTTGCGCGGTTTGGGTTCGCCGTCCTCTTCAGGTGCGGGCGCAGATTGTTCTGCCGGGTCGGGCACCAACCCGGTCGCGGCAACCTCAGGCTCGGTCAGCCCCGGATCTGCCGGAAACACCTCTGCCTGCGCAGGGGCGCTGACCACCACCGGGGCGGCCTCGATCACCGGGGCAACCGCCGCTTCAATCACAGCCTCAACCGGCGCTGCCTCAGTCACAGCGGCTTCTTCAACCACGGACTCAGGCTTGGCCTTGCTGCGGCTAGACCGGCTGCGGGTGGATTTCGGCTTTTCGGCAGGGGCCTCGTCCGCCGCGGCACCCTGCGGCACGGCCGCCTCAACCTCGGCATCCGCCTTGGCTTTGGACTTCGAACTGCTGGATTTGCTGCCCGACGACCCACTCGTCTTGCTGCCCGACTTGCTGGACGAACTGCTCGACTTGCCGGTCGTCTTGCCCGCGGTAGAGCTGCTGCTGCGCGACCCAACGGTGCGGGTGGGCTTTGCCTCCTCTGCCACAACAGGTTCTGCAACCACCTCCGCCGTTTCGGGCTCCACAGCCACAGGTTCAACCTGCGCCTCGGGCGTCACATCACCCGCATCATCGCTGTCGTCACCGTCCTCATCGTCATCGCCCTCGTCACCCGAGG
>CAMFLG010000323.1 GCA_945957495.1 uncultured Pseudorhodobacter sp.
TTCTCAATGAAAATTACGCCCCTACCCGGGTCACTTCTGGGTGGAAATCAACAGCACAAAGGCCACCGAAAGGGCCAGAAGCCCCCTGCGAGACAGTTTCATGCGGTTCCCCCCCCGAGGATGTATTCGGCGCAGATTGCCCTTGGCCGACCAGCGTCGTCAACAGGCCTTTGCGTGGCAGGACGGTCCACACCGCCCTAAGCAGTCTTAGCCCAAGGCCGCGAGAAGGTCCCCAAGCACGAGGGAAACGGCGATCAGCCCAAGGAGGGCAAACTTGAAGCCGGGGTGTCGCATGGCTCTCACGCTCCCATCATCGACCGGGGCCCGGGTTCGGTGCCTTCGGGTAGCAGATTGGTCGGCCGATGGGCCAAGGGTTCGCGAAGTTCAGGCGAGGAAGGATTGGTCATGGTATCCTCAAGTCTGGGTGTCAGGCCGCTCCTCCAGGGCAGGGCAGCGGATTGCTCCGGTCGCCAGGACAGGGCGGCGCGCGCGTTCCAACCCGGATCGAGCGCCCCTCCGCGCCAGGGCAGGGCAGCGGGAGGCCGTGCGACACCAAAGCCTGCAGGGCCGCCAGGACGAGGAGCCCGCAAAGCCATGGTCCCAATCGGCGGAAGCAGACCCGTGTCACGTTTGGCCCCTCTTGGCATCGGTCAGGCCGGAAATGCCTTTCAGGGTCAGATGGGGATCCCCGCGCCAGATTGCTGTGATGCGGAGCCATTCCCTTTCACACCGAAGTGCTCGCCCTAAGTAAAGGGGGATCATCAAACCTGCGGCCGACCCCAGAGCCGCAGATTTCTGGAGTGGGCCTCCTTTTCTGACACCCGAATGGCCGCTTCGGGCCGACCTTACCCAGCCAGATCATCCAGACTTACGCCGAGCGCATTGGCCAAGGCCCGCAGGGTCGTGACCGAGCCCTGCTTACGACCGGTTTCGATCTCGGCCACGGTCACTCGGTTCACGTCCGCTCTTTCGGCCAGGGCGGCTTGTGTCATCCCGCGCAGGTTCCGGTAGACGCGCAAAGCGTTTTCGTCGTTCAGCAGCCGGTTCACATAATCTGCGGGGATCAGTTCATCCTCGCCCGCCGCAAGTGCAGCCTTTGCGCGGTCATAGGTCTTTAGGTCGGCCAAATCTTCAGCCGCGGCCCGCAGGCGATCATATTCTTCGCGCGGGATTGTCACCATCTCGTTCATGTCACATGCCCATTCAGTCATAGATGCCGCCCAGAGGGCCGATGTCCGGTACGGCCAGGATGTTGCCCTGATCGTCCATGATCACCCGCCAATCACCGACCCGAAGCCTGATCCCTTCTCGGCCTTTGAGGGGTTTCGCGTTATTGGTCTGTGCGCTTGAGTCTTGAGCGTAGGCCTCAATCTTGGTGCGGATCAGCTTGGCCGTGTTCACAGGCATCCGCCGCAAGACCTTGATCGCGGCTTTCGTGTAGCTGAACTGCTTCATAGTGTAGCTTTAGGCGACATGACCTGCGAAGTCAACCAAATGTCGCACTTGGCGACATGGCTGGCTGGCCTGAACCGGCCATGTAAAGTTTACAGGTCGATCCCTTCCGACCGCCGTGGATTCAGCTGGACCACAAGAACTCTGGACCGGTCATTTAGGGATCGTGAATTCAGCGCTCAAGGGACAGCCGCGTCGTCTCGGTGATCTCGAACCGGACCGGCTTTCCCGACTTGCTCTGGATCATCGATGTTCGTTCCTGGACGCGACCTGCGGCGAGGACATCACGGACCCGAAGACCGACGAGATTGCAACCGCGCAACTTGCTGTCCACGGCGATGTTGAAGAGCGCCAGGTCGCGCGCATTGCCTGCCATCTCGAGGCGGACGCGTATGGACCAGACATGCCGGGGCAGAAGCGGGCATTTCTGTACGATGATGCGGCCCTTGTTCCAAGGCGCGCGGACAGGACGGAGGACGGGAAGAAAGTCGACGGACATGGGACCACCTCCTGTCCACCTGGCCCACCCTTCTTCGGTCATGCCGACCACTACGGCAGCCTGCCACGCGCGCGCGCACTGCCGGCGTCAAGCCGAGCCGGGATGATGTCCAAGACTACGTCCACCACCACGCGCTGACCGCATTTCCACACAATCAAATCCTGTCGGAAACGATCACCTTGGTGCCGTCCCAGCGCATCAGGAAAACATCGCCGCGCGCCCTGCGCTCGGCATCTTCGCCGCCCACAATCAGCACCCCTGCCGGCAACTGGAATCTCGCGCCATAGGCAAGCCCCGTGGGCAAGGCCCCAGCTATTTTCCACGTCCTGCCGACCAAGGCGTAGACTTCCGTGTTCCAAACCTTTGTCAGCCCTTCGTGGGCATACCACCGTCCGACCTCGGCGCGGGCCCGTGCTCCCGGAAAACAAGCGCCGCCCGCCAGCAGCAGCACACCGTTGGAATATCCGGCATAGGCTCCAGCCATACCCTCCTGAAGCATCTCACCTGGCCTTGGAGGCAGCGGCGCAAGATCGCTCCAAGTCGCGCCATCAGCCCCAAACACGATGCGCTTGACTTCTGCCGTGCGCAGACCCGGCTTAACCTCGCCGCTGATGAGCACAAGGTCAGTCGCGCGCGCCGCCAAAGCAGCGCCGCAATTCGGCAGCGAGGGACAATGGCCGAGGTTCGACCAACTGTTGGTCGAGATGTCATAGACAAGCATGTCGGGATTCCATCTGTAGTCTTCAGGCGGCAGACTCATGAAGCCAGTAACTAGCCTGTTCCGCTTATCCGGGTGGGCCTTCTGATCGGTGGCAGTCAGATTGCGCATGTGCCGGTCGAACAATCCCTTGTTGAAACCGCCTAGAATGGCGATGTGATCGTCGTCGATCGCATGGGCCGAAGTGGGCAAGTTGGAAATGAAACCGCAACCCTTGGGCGACATGTCTGCCTCCGCGGCCGTAAAAGGCCACCGGATGGTCGATTACGCGCAAGAGGGTCGGCATGAGGCCGCGATCTATGACGGCACACGCCTGCGCCCGGGCATGACTTTTATGGGTCCTGCAATTGTTGAGGACCCCGGCACCACCATCGTCATCCACCCCGGCAATGCCGTGTCGGTGGACGAGTTCGGCAACATCAACATTGAAACTTCAGTATAGGGGCGCGTCTTGACCCAACATGATCCCATTACGCTGGAAATAATCCAGAACTCCCTACAAGCCGCAACGGACGAGATGTTCGCCGCAATGCGCAAAACCGCAATGTCGTCGATCATTTACGAGGTGCTGGATATGGGCACCGGCATCATGGACGCGGCAGGCGAGATTGCCACTTCGGGCGCCGACATTCCGTCATTCATCGGGGTTCTGGACAAGTCGGTAAAGGTGATCCTGGCCAAGTTCTCTGCCGATCAGATCGAGGATGGCGATATCTTTGTCACCAACGATCCCCAATACGGCGGCGTCACGCATCTGAACGACATCGTGGTGATAGCCCCAGTGTTTTCTAGTGGTCAGTTGATAGCCTGGACGGCCAATATCGCCCATAACTCGGATGTTGGCGGGAAAGCACCAGGGTCTTTGTCGGCCGACGCGACCGAAATTTTCCATGAAGGCCTGGGTCTGCCCGCGATCAAGCTGATCGCCAAGGGCCAGCCGCTGCAATCGGCCTTTGATATCCTGACGGTGAACTCGCGAATGCCCGATGTGCTCCGCGGCGATGTCTGGGCGGCGATTGCGTCAGTGCGCGTCGGGGCTAAGCGGATCGAGGATATGGCGCGCAAATACGGCGTGGCGACGTTCAGCGCCGCGATGGAAAGCTATATGGACTTTGGCGAAAGGGTGACGCGGGCGGAATTGGCCAAACTGCCCAAAGGCACATTCGAGTTGTCCGAAGAACAAGACGATGGGCAGTTCTACAACGCCAAGATCACCATCACCGATGACGAATTTGTCGTGGATCTGTCCAACAACCCCGATCAGGCCACAGCCCCAATCAACACTAGCCGCGACGGGGTGATGCTGTCGGCGCAGATGATCTTCAAGGCGATCACCAACCCGCATGCCCCCGCCAATGGGGCGCGTTTCGCCGGATCCCACTGATTACGCGCAAGGGGTCGGTGTTTGACCCACTAGAGCCCGCGCCGCTAGGATTCTACTATGAAATTGAACTTCGCATCTATGATATCATGTGGCGTTGCCTTGCACGCGCGATGCCGCATCTACTGGGTGCGGGGCATTTCTCCTCGGTTTGCGGCACATTCATCGGCAGCATCCACCACAAGGCCTTTGATAGTCCGCTTTGGGCGGGGCACGACCAAGAGGTCGTGAAGGGCGGGAAAGCGTTCTGACAGATTTTAGCCTTGCAGTTTGCGTGACAAAGGAAGAGCGGACATTCGGGCCCGCTGCAACAAAGCCTAGCTGTTCAGTCCCGGCATTTGGTGGATCGGGTTTAGGATGAATCGTTCTGGTT
>CAMFLG010000324.1 GCA_945957495.1 uncultured Pseudorhodobacter sp.
GACACCGGGCGCGGCGGCTCGCTGTCTTATCTCGGGTTCCATTCCGTGACCCGTCCGAAATCCTACCATCTCAAGAAGGTGCAGAAATGACCCACAACGTTCCCAACCGGAACTGGTCCTACCCGACCGCGATCAAATTCGGCGTCGGCCGCATCGCGGAACTGGCCGAACACTGCAAGGCCGCCGGGGTCACAAAGCCCCTGTTCGTCACCGACAAGGCGCTGGCGGGCCTGCCGATCACCGCCGAGGCTGTCGCCATCCTCAAGGCCGCGGGCCTTGGCACCGCCGTGTTTTCGGAAGTGGACCCGAACCCGAATGAAAAGAACATGGCTGATGGCATCGCCGTCTATCTGGCGGGCGGCCATGATGGCGTGATTTGCTTTGGCGGCGGCTCTGCGCTTGACTTGGGCAAGATGATCGCCCTGATGGCGCATCAGAAGAAAGACCTCAGCGTCTGGGATCTGGAAGACATCGACGATTGGTACACCCGCGCCGATGCGTCGAAAATCGCCCCGATCATCGCCGTGCCCACCACCGCAGGCACCGGGTCGGAAGTGGGCCGCGCAGGTGTTCTGACGAACTCTGCGACCCACAAGAAAAAGATCATCTTCCACCCGAAACTCTTGCCCGTCGTGGTGATCTGCGATCCGGCGCTGACCGTGGGCATGCCGCGCTTCATCACCGCAGGCACCGGCATGGATGCGCTGGCGCATTGCCTCGAGGCCTATTCCTCGCCCTTCTACCACCCGATGAGCCAGGGCATCGCGCTGGAAGGCATGCGGCTGGTGTTTGAAAACCTGCCGAAAGTCTACGCCAACCCGAACGATCTGGACGCCCGCGCGCATATGATGTCGGCGGCGGCGATGGGGGCGGTTGCCTTCCAGAAAGGTCTGGGCGCGATCCACTCGCTGTCGCACCCGGTTGGCGCCGTCTATGGCACCCACCACGGCACCACCAACGCCGTTGTCATGCCGATGGTGCTGGATATGAACCGCGCCGCCATTGAGGACCGCATCAACGCCGCCGCCGCCTATCTGGGCATCAAGGGCGGGTTTGATGGCTTCCGCGCCGCGATCATGGCCCTGCGCGCCGAACTCAACATCCCGGCCAATCTGACCGCGATGGGCGTGAAGGCCGAAGACCTCGACATGCTGACCGAAATGGCGCTGGAGGATCCCTCCTGCGGCGGCAACCCGGTGGCGATGACGCGCGAAAACACCCGCGCGCTGTTTGACGCCTGCATGTAAGGTGGGCAATATTGCCCACCCTACCCCCAACGGGCACCGGAAACGGTGCCCGCATTTCCAGATGACCCGAAGGCCATGACCCAATACCTGACCACCGACATCGCCATTCTGGGGGCAGGCGTTGTCGGCCTCGCCATTGCCGAGGCCTTGCTCGCCGAGGGGCGCGAGGTGGTTCTGGTCGATCCCAACACGCCCGGCATGGGCGCCTCCTATGGCAATGCGGGCACCATCGCCGATTACGCGGTGATGCCGGTGGGCACACCCGCTGTGCTGAAGAACCTGCCATCGCTGCTGTTTGACAAATCCTCGCCCCTTGCCATCCGCCGCGCCGGGATCATGGCGCTGGCGCCCTGGCTGGCCCGCTTTGCCCTGCAATCCCTGCCCGGCCCCACGGCGCGCAACGCCGCCGCCATCGCGGCGCTGGTCGCCGATGCCTGCCCGCGCTGGCAGGCCCTGGCCGACCGCATCGGCGGCGCCGAAATCCTGCAACACCGCGGCTGCCTATACCTTTACGAAACCAAATCCGGTTTTGAATCCGCCAAATCCGATATGGCCCAGCGCCGCAGCCTTGGCATTTCGGTTGATCTGCTCGGCCCTGCTGAACTGGCCCAGCTTGAACCCGGCCTGCCGGGGGTCGAGGGCGGGGCGGCCTTCTTTCCCAAGGCGATCTTTCTTAGCGATCCGGTGCAGATGGTGGCGAGGCTGGCCGAGGCGGTCTTTGCCAAGGCCGCCTATGTGCAGGCCCGCGCCGAAACCATCACCCGGCATTTCGATGGCATCGTCGTCGAAGGCCCCGGCCTGCGCCTGCGCGCCCGCCGCGTCATCATCGCCGCAGGGGCGCACAGCCGCGCGCTGGCCCGGCAGGCGGGCGACCGCGTGCCCCTGGACACCGAGCGCGGCTACCACGTCGAATGGGACATGCCCACTCCCCGCCTGACCCGCCCCGCATGCCCAACCTCACGCGGTTTCTACCTGTGCCCGATGACGGGGCGCCTGCGGGTTGCGGGCACGGTGGAACTGGGCGGCCTGACCGCGCCCCCCTCGCCACACCGCATTGCCAAGCTGATCGAAGGCGCGCGCGCGATCTTCCCCGATCTGGGCGAACCGTCGCGCGACTGGATGGGCTTTCGCCCCTCGATGCCCGATTCCGTGCCGGTGATCGGCCCTTCCCGCGCAGGCGCCGATGTGATCCACGCCTACGGCCACGGCCATATCGGCCTGACCCTTGCCCCGATCACCGCAGCCCTTGTCGCCGATCTCGTTGCCGGGCGCACCCCGGCGCTTGATCTCGCACCCTGCCTGCCGACCCGCTACTGACCCGGCCCGAAAATACGAAAAGGCCCGGACGATGCCCGGGCCTGATACCGAATTCTTGCCGCGATCAGCCTCAGCCCAGCGCGCCCATCACGAAGGGCTGCACCTCGTGCCAGCCCTCCCACATCATCTTCAAGGCCACATAGACGATGATCAGCAACCCGATATAGGCAATCCAGCGATATTTGCTCAGCAGCCGCGCAACGAAAGACGCCGCCAACCCCATCAGCGCGATCGACAGGATCAGACCGATGATCAGAACCGTCGGGTGATCATGCGCCGCCCCCGCCACCGCCAGCACATTGTCCAGCGACATCGAGATATCGGCGATGACAATCTGCCAGGCCGCCTGCGCAAAAGTCTTGCGCGGCGCGCCCCCGGCGATGGTGCCATCGGCGTTCAGGTCGCTTTCAGACAGCGCCTCATTGGCCATCTCTTCCTGATGGCCGCCCTCGCGCAGCTCGCGCCACATCTTCCAGCACACCCACAAGAGCAGAATGCCGCCAGCCAGCAACAGCCCGACAATCTCCAGCAACTGCGTGGTCAACAGCGCGAAACTGATCCGCAGCACCGTGGCCGCGATGATCCCGACAAAGATCGCCTTTGTCCGCTGATCCTTAGGCAAACCCGCCGCCGCAAGGCCGATCACGATGGCATTGTCACCGGCCAGCACAAGGTCGATGCCGATAACCTGCAGAAGGGCGATCATGCCCGCGTAGGTGAAGATTTCCATCAAAGGCCCGCAGGTTGTTGGATCAGTCCGTTACCTAGGGTTTTCGGCCCGGCGGTTCAACCACCAAAGCACATGCACCCCTTACAACATCCCCGGCACAACCTGATCCGGCGGGCGGTGGCCATCCGAAAAGGTTTTGATGTTGATGATCACCTTCTCGCCCATCTCGATCCGGCCTTCCAGCGTCGCCGACCCCATCTGGGGCAACAACACCACATTCGGCAGATCGCGCAGCTGCGGATTGATTTCGGTGCCGTGTTCATACACATCCAGCCCCGCGCCCGCGATCTCGCCCGCGCGCACGCCGCGCGCCAGCGCGTTCTCGTCAATCACCTCGCCGCGCGACGTGTTCACGATCACCGCCGTCGGTTTCAACAACTTCAGCCGCCGCGCGTTCAACAAATGAAAGGTCGAAGGCGTGTGCGGGCAGTTGACCGAGATAATGTCCATCCGCGCGATCATCTGATCCAGGCTTTCCCAATAGGTCGCCTCCAGTTCGGCCTCCACCTCGGGGCGCACGCGTTTGCGGTTGTGGTAATGCACCTGCAGCCCAAAGGCCCGCGCCCGCCGCGCAACAGCCTGCCCGATCCGGCCCATGCCCAGAATGCCCAGCCGCCGCCCGCTCAACCGCCCGCCCAGAAACGCCATCGGCGACCATCCGGCCCAGGTGCCCGCCTGCATCGTGGCCAACCCCTCGGGCATCCGCCGCGTCACCGCCAGCATCAGCGCCATCGTCATGTCAGCGGTGTCTTCCGTCACCGCACCGGGGGTGTTCGACACCAGAATACCGCGCTGCCGGGCCGTGGCCACGTCGATATGATCCACCCCCGCGCCATAATTCGCGATCAGCCGCAGCCGCTCGCCCGCCTGACTGATCAGGCCCGCATCAATCGTATCGGTGATCGTCGGCACCAGCACATCGCAGCGCCGCATCGCCTCGGCCAGCTCTTCACGGCTCATCGCTGTGTCAGGGTCGCGCAACTCAACGTCGAACAATTCCTTCATCCGGGTCTCGACCGGCTCGGGCAAGCGTCGCGTTACGACAACACTCAAACGTCCTGCTGGCATTGTGACCTCCCTGCACTTCCAAATCAGCGTATTGAGTGGCAAAGTGACGGCAAGCG
>CAMFLG010000325.1 GCA_945957495.1 uncultured Pseudorhodobacter sp.
GGCTGGATGACACCGGCATTCACCACTTCCATCAGCCGCGCCACGTCCACCGTCAGTACCAGATCGGCAGGAGAGCGATCACCCTCTGCCACCAGCCGTTCGGCCATACCCTTGTCAACGAAAGCCACGTTCACCGTGATGCCGGTTTCGGCGGTGAAGGCATCCAGCAGCGGCTGGATCAGTTCGGGCTGACGGTGGGAATAGATATTCACCTCTTCGGCCAGTGCGGGTAGGGCGACGGTGCCAAGCGCGAGGGCAAGCAGCGAAAAGCGGATCGACATGGTTGAGTCCTTTTGTCGGGAATATGGCGGCCTTAAACCCCAGATTCGCCGCCCGGTCAATACCTGACTGATTTACTTTGATTCCCGCTCTTCCTGCTTGGCGCGGTTCCACAGCGCGTCCATCTCGGCAAGGTCGCTGTCGGTGGGGGCCTTGCCCGCCTCGGCCAGCCAATCCTCGATGCGGCCAAAACGGCGGCTGAATTTAGCATTGGCGGCGCGCAGGGCGGCCTCTGGATCAACCTTCAGGTGGCGCGCAAGGTTGGCCATCACGAACATGAGATCGCCGAATTCCTCGGCCACTTCGGCTTCGGTCAGGTCGTTGCGGGCCTCGACCAGTTCGGCGGCCTCTTCGGCGATCTTGGCCACGACCTCATCGGTTGAGGGCCAGTCAAACCCCACCCGCGCCGCGCGTTTTTGCAGTTTCACCGCCCGGGTCAGCGCGGGCAGGCCCAGCGCCACGCCGTCCAGCACCCGGGCCGGGCCGCGTTCTGCCGCCTTGATGCGTTCCCAATCGGCGGTTTGCTGTTCGGCCGATTTGTCGCGGGATTCGGCTCCGAACACATGCGGATGCCGGGCCAGCATCTTGTCGGAAATCGCGCGCACTACGTCCTGAAAGCCGAACATCCCCGCATCGGTGGCCATTTGCGCGTGAAACACCACCTGCAGCAGCAGGTCGCCCAATTCGCCCGGCAGTTCATCCCAGGCCGCGCGGTCGATGGCGTCGGCCACCTCATGCGCCTCTTCAATCGTGTAGGGCACGATGCTGGCGAAGGTCTGTTCGATGTCCCAGGGGCAGCCCGTGGCCGGGTCGCGCAGGCGGCGCATGATTTCCAACAACCGGTCAATCCCGCCCGCAGGATCACGGACAAGTTGATTGGATGCGTCGTCAGAATGGGGCAGGGGCATTGCCGTTCCCTTCAAATTCGGATTTGATCAAAGGCAAGCAAACAGGAGAATACCATGCCCGTCCTCAACCGTATCGCCGCTTATTCCGAGGAAATGAAGGGCTGGCGCCGCCATTTGCACGCAAATCCCGAACTGTCGTTCGACTGCCACAACACCGCCGCCTATATCGTTGCCCGGCTGAAAGAAATCGGCGTGGATGAGATTCACCCCGGCATCGCCACCTCGGGCATCGTCGCCATCATCAACGGTCAGGGCGAGGGGCCGACGATTGGCCTGCGCGCCGATATGGACGCGCTGCCGATCGCAGAGATCTCCGGGGCAGAATATGCCTCGACCATCCCGGGCAAGATGCACGCCTGCGGCCATGACGGCCATGTGACCATGCTGCTGGGGGCGGCCAAGTATCTGGCCGAAACCCGCCGCTTTGCCGGCCGCGTCGCGCTGATCTTCCAACCGGCGGAAGAGGATGGTGCGGGCGGCATGGCGATGGTGAACGAAGGCATCATGGATCGCTTTGCCGTCAAGCAGGTCTACGGCATCCACAACGCGCCGAACGTGCCATTCGGGCATTTCCTGACCACGCCTGGGGCGCTGATGGCCTCGGTCGATACCGCCTATGTGCGGCTGACGGGTAAGGGCGGCCATGGCGCCACCCCGCATGAATGCGTCGATCCGGTGGTGGCGCTGGTGGGCATGATCTCTGCCGTGCAAACCATCATCCCGCGCAACGTCTATGCGCTGGACGAGGCGGTGGTTTCCGTGACGATGGTTCACGCCGGAACCGCATCGAACATCATCCCGGAAGAGGGTATGTTCGCGGCCACCATCCGCTGCTTCAAACCCGAAGTGCGCGCGCTGTTGAAAAAGCGTTTCTATGAAATCGTCGAGGGGCACGCCGCGGCCTATAACGTCAAGGCGCAGATCGAATATGACTGGGGCTATCCCGCCACGATCAACCACGCCAAAGAGGCCGCCTTTGCGGTTGAGGTGGCCCAAGAGGTGGTGGGCAAAGACGCCGTGAACGGCGACGCCGCGCGCGAGATGGGGTCCGAGGATTTCTCATACATGCTGGAGGCGCGCCCCGGCGCCTATCTTTTCATGGGCACCGGGCCGGGCGCGGGCCTGCATCACCCCGCCTATGATTTCAACGATGAGGCGGCCCCGGTGGGCGCATCCTTCTTCGCCCGTCTGGTCGAACGCGCCCAGCCTTTGGCCTGATAAACCGCAACGAATCACTGCAAACCTCTGGTTCTGCGCGATACCATCGCCGCGCATAACCGGAGGTTTTCATGCTGCGCCCAGCCCTTTCCCAGCGCCTTGCCTTTGCCTTTTGTCTGATCTCTGCCCCGGCCCTGGCAGAGGACACGCTGTTTTTCCATTCCCCAACCGAAAACATCCAATGCATGATTGCCACTAGCGATTGGGCCACGGCGCGCTGCGACATGGGCGAGTTGACCCGCAGTTTCACCAAGGCGCCCGCCGACTGCCAGTTTGACTATGGCAGCAGCTTTGAGGTGGGCCCGAATGACCGCAAGGGCAGCGTCGGCTGCATCAGCGACACCGTCGCCAACCCGGACGGGCTTGTGCTGCAATACGGCAAATCGGTCAGTCTGGGCGGCTTTACCTGCACCTCGGAAAAAACCGGAATGACCTGCACCAATGCGGGCGGGCATGGGTTTTCCATCGCCAAAGCCAAGCAAAAGGTCTTCTGAACTTTTGATCAAAAAAAGGGCTGGCCTTTTTTGCCGCATGGTCTATGTTGCCTTCAATCGTATTGACTGGAGATTCAAAATGTCCCATGCCGCATCGAAACTGGCCAATGAACCCCTGTGGGAAATGGACCGTGCCCATGCCCTGCATCCCTGGACAAACTTTGGACCCTTTGAAGAGAAGGGGTCATTGGTGGTCGCAAAGGGCAGGGATTGCCAGTTGTGGGATGTGGACGGGCGCGAATATTTTGACGCCGTGGGCGGCATGTGGTGTACCAATATCGGCCTTGGCCGCCGCGAGATGGCCAATGCCATTGCCGAGCAGGTGGAAAAGCTGGCCTTCGCCAACAGCTTTGTCGATATGACCAACGGGCCTTCGGCGCTGCTGGCCGCCAAACTGGCCGAACTGGCGCCTGGCGATCTGAACCGGGTGCATTTCACCACTGGCGGCTCAACAGCCGTTGATACGGCGGTGCGCGTGGTCAGCTATTACCACCATTCGCGCGGCAACCCCGACAAGACCGACATTGTGGCACGGGAAAACTCCTACCACGGCTCCACCTATCTGACCCAGTCCGTCGGCAAACGGAACGGCGACCGGATTGAGGAGTTCCGTTACAAGACCGAAGGCATTCACCACCTGACCTGCCCGAACCCGTACCGCCGCCCCGAACACATGTCGGAAGAGCAGTTCTGCGACTGGCTGATTGCCGAGTTCGAGGCGCTGATTGCCAAGGTGGGCGCCGACCGCATCGGCGGTTTCATTGCCGAGCCTATTCAGGCCTCTGGCGGCATCATCATTCCGCCGAAAGACTACCTCTACCGGATGTGGAAGGTCTGCCAGCAGCATGACATTCTGTTCATCGCGGATGAGGTGGTGACGGCCTTTGGCCGCATCGGCCACTGGTTCGCCAGCATGGATGAATTCGGCGTGCAGCCCGACATGATCACCACCGCCAAGGGCCTGACCTCTGGCTATCTGCCGCTGGGCGCGCTGATCCTGTCGGATCGGATCTGGAACACCATGGCCGAGGGCGGGCAGCGTTGGTTCACCACCGGGTTCACCTATTCCGGGCATCCGGTGTCCTGCATGGCCGGGTTGAAGAACATCGAGATCATGGAGCGCGAGGGCATGCTGGCCAATGCGTCCAAGGTCGGTGCCTATTTCAACACCCGGCTGAAAACGCTGGAAAGCCTGCCGCTGGTGGGCAATGTGCGGGGACGCGGCCTGATGCTCTGCGTGGAAAGCGTCGCCAACAAGCAGACCAAAGACTTGCTGCCGGATGCCGCCAATGAATCCAAACGCATCTCTGACGTGGCGGAAAGTCTGGGCCTGATCGTGCGGCCCATCGGCCATCTGAACGTGATGTCGCCGCCCCTGATCATCACCGAGGCGCAGGTGGATTTCGTGGTGGAAACCCTGGGCAAGGCGATCACCCGCGTCACCGACGATTTGGTGCGCGAAGGCTTCAAACT
>CAMFLG010000326.1 GCA_945957495.1 uncultured Pseudorhodobacter sp.
TTGCTGAATCATGCGGGCGATGATGCCGCCCCAGGAAAGTGCGTCTGGCATCATGTCCTCACGAAAGCCGGATACGGGGGTTCAGGAAGACATAGCCGATGTCGGAAATCAGCTGCGTGACCAGAACGACAAAGACTGCAACAACCGAACAGCCCAGCAGAAGCTCGATGTCGTTGTTGCCCGCCGCCTGAACCAGGGTCCAGCCGAAGCCTTTGTAGTTGAACAGGGTTTCCACGATCACCACGCCGTTCAAGAGCCAGGGAAACTGCAGCATGATCACCGTGAACGGCGCAATCAGCGCGTTGCGCAGCGCGTGTTTCATCACCACATCGCGGAACCTGACGCCCTTCAGGCGGGCGGTGCGGATATATTGCTGCGTCATCACCTCTGTCATCGAGGCGCGGGTCATCCGGGCGATATAGCCGATGCCGTAAAGCGCGATGGTCATTACCGGCAGGGTAAAGTTCCAGAAGGTGATCTGATCCATGGCGCTGGTGGCGGTGCCCTGAAACAGGGTCTTGCCCTCGATCCAGCCGTGCGCGTGCAGCCAGGGGGACACGCCCACCGTGGCCGAGGCGAAGATCGCCGACAGGATCACCCCCGAGACATATTCCGGCGTGGCGGTGGTGGCGATAGCGATGCCCGACAGCACCCGGTCGGTGCGCGAGCCTTCGCGCATGCCCGCCAGAACGCCCATGACCAGCGATGTCGGCACCATCACCAGCATCACATAAAGCATCAGCCAGCTGGTGTGGCCCAGGCTGCGGCCCAAGACCGACAGCACCGGCTGCTTGAACACCAGCGAAAAGCCCCAGTCGCCTTGCAAGACGCCGCAATAGCGCGGTGCCTCTTCCGGTGCCTGCCCCTTTTCGATGCAGCGCCCGGTGATCGTGCCATCGCTGTCATTGACCCAGCCCGGCACCACGCCCAGCCATTGGCCGTAGCGCAGGATCATCGGCCCGGTGTGGCCGTTCTTTTGCAACCAGCTGGCCACGGCGTCGTCCGACATGCGGACAGAGCCTTCGGATTTCGCCAGTTTTTCAAGGTTGGGGGCCAGGTTGGTCAGGGTAAAGACAACGAAGGTCAACACCAGCGCCGTCAAGAGCATGACCGCAAGACGTCGAAGCACAAAGGTTAGCATGCGCTATCCTCTCCCGAATGGGTGCGGGTAGGGAAGGGGCGTGCCTCTGGCACGCCCCCAGGGAATTCCGGCAAAAGCCGGGATCAGGCGCTGATCCACCACTTGTAGTGGTGATGTTCAAAGGTCGGATGCATGGCGCAATCCTTCACCTTCGCATCGGTGTTGCGGTAGAGCGACCGCCAGTAGGGCTGCACCATCACGCCTTGTTCCTGCATGATCTGCTCAAGCCGTTCCATCACCTTCGACCGCTCGCCAGCGTCGGCAATCGCCATGGCCTTGCCCAGCAGCTCGTCGAACTCGGCGTTCGAGAAGGCCGCTTCGTTCCACGGCACGCCCGACTTGTAGGCCAGACCCAGAATCTGCACACCCAAGGGACGCATGTTCCATTCGGTGGCCGAGAACGGGTATTTCAGCCAGTCGTTCCAATAGGTCGACCCCGGCAGAACCGTGCGCTTGATCTTCAGGCCCGCGTCGCGGATCTGCGCGGCCACCGCGTCGCAGGTCGCGGCCTGCCAGGCGTCGTCCAGCGAGATCAGCTCGAACTCGAAATCGCCCTTGCCGGCATCCTGCACCATCTTGGCACCGGCCGCCGGGTCCGCCACCAGCGGCGGCAGCGGGAAATATTCCGGGTGGATCGGGCAGACATGGTGGTTTTCGGCAACGGTGCCAAGGTTGTTATAGCCCAGTTCCAGCACGACCTTGTTGTCGACGCATTTCACCAGACCCAGGCGGACGTTCGCATCCTTGAACTCTTCGGCGTCCTGGTTGAAGCGCACCGCCAGCGTGGCCGCCGTGACGGCTTCCGAGGTGGGCCAGCCCAGGGCTTCGAATTGCTGGATGAAATCGCCGGTGGACTGATAGGTCGCGTCGATCTCGCCCGAACCGGCAGCCGCGACTTCGGCCGACGGATCGGTGCCAAGGTCGATGTATTCGATGCGGTCCAGATGCGGGCCGCCGTAAACGGCCGTGCCCCACCAGGGCTGATCCGCCTTGACCAGCGCCGCCTTGACGCCCACGTCAAAGCCATCGGGCTTGTAGGGGCCGGTGCCGATCGGGTTGGCCACCGGATCGCCGTTGTCATAGGATTTATGCACCACGGCCGCCGGATAGTCGGCCATGCCGATGATCACGGTGATATCGGGCGACTTGAGCTTCAGCAGCACCGTCATCGGATCAACCAAGGTCACCGCCCCATCGCGCGGCTTCAGGGTCTTGACCTCGACGGTCTTGCTGGCATCGGCCGGATCGGGCTTGGTTTCGCTGATTTCATCGCAAAGCGCGCCCATGCGCGACGCCATCGAGTTGCCTTCCACCGAGCCATCGCACCAGCGCAGGATGTTGTTGACCACGTCTTCGCCGGTGAAATCGTCACCGTTCGACCATTTCACGCCCGGGCGCACCTTCAGCGTGTATTCGGTCGCATCGGCATTGGCCTCCCAGCTTTCCAGCAGCATGCCACGGGTCGAACCGTCGGCATTGTATTCCACCAGATATTCCAGCCAGCCACGGGTGAAGTTGGAAATCTGGCTCCAGTCCGCGGTGCGCGGATCCTTCAGCGCCTTCAGTTCCATCGACATGCGCAGCGTGCCGCCATCGGTGGGGGTTTCTTGTGCTTCGGCGGGCATCGGCACACCGATCAGCCCATAGGCCGCAGCAGCGCTGACGCCCAGGGCGGTGGTGCGGGTCAGAAACTCGCGGCGGCTCAACAGGCCGTCGCGCATCTCTTGCGCATACATCCGGGCAGCGGGATGCACTGCGCCTTCAAACGTGGTCATGTCTTTCATTTTCGTCTCCCTGTAAGGCTTGTGCCTTTTCATATTTGCGCTGTGCCATGCCCAGTTTCAGTGCCCTTCCAACTGCCCGCACCCCATGCGCGGGCGTCAGAAATCCAGGCCGCCGTCCGGTCAGGTTTCACCCCCACATTCGGCACCTTTTCCGCCCATCCTTCAACGCTCGGATTCGTCGTCAAATGTAACGTTTGCGACATCTGGGCGACGATTTTCGCCGGTGCAGACGCAGCAATTTGCCAGCGGCGATTTCTGCGCAGACGGAAATGCCTCCGCTAAGGCGGAAATCGGGGCGTTAACTCGGGAAAAGAGACTCAGCCCGCGCGGCGGAAATCCGTCGGCGACAGGCCGGTGCGGTGCTGAAACGCGCGGGTGAAATAGGCGGGTGAGGCAAAACCAAGGCTGGTGCCGATCAGACCCACCGGCATGTCGGTTTCTGACAACAGCCGCCGCGCCTCAAAGATGCGGCGGTCCTGCAACAATTCGATCGCCGACCGGCCACAGGTCTCGCGGCAGCAGCGGGTAAGATGCGTCGCCGTCACGCCCAGATCGCAGGCCAGTTCGCCCACGCCCTTGCCCCGGCGGAATTCCTTTTCCATCAACGCGGTATAGCGCGCCACCAGCCGCCGGGTGGCGTCGGGCGGCGTGGCTTCGGCCGCCGATTTGCTGGCCTGCCGTTCCAGCCAGACGCCCAGCAGGCCCAGATAATGATGCGCGGCGCGCTCATGCGCGGGCACGTCGCTGTCAATCTCGCGCTGAATGGCGTCAAGGATGACGTTCAATTCCTGTTGCGCATGCACCTCGCGGATGCGCAGATGCAACGGCTCGGATGGCAGGGTCAGGCCAGACTCGCGCCCGAAAAAAACTGCCGTTCCAAAGACTTGCGCGCCAACCTCAAAGCCATGCATCACGCCTGCCGGAATGAAGATGCCGTTGTGCGCAGTATAGCCGCGCGTCACACCGGCGATGGTGATGCGGCCTTGCCCCTTGGTGAACCACAAAAAGCACGGCTCGGAATAGGTGCGCATCGCCTCCACCCGCCAGCGCCCGCCAGCGGCCAGCCGGGGAATCGCCACAAGGCGCATTTTAGAGGTGTCGGCGGCGGGGGTCATGGTCGGGTCTGCATCCAGTGATTGTGCCCCCATGTAACCAGCCTACGCGCCGCAACCCAAGCGAAAAAAATCTGTCCGCGCCAAGGTGTTGCAACTATGAATCAGGGGGCGTCAGGGCAGGGCGAT
Organism: uncultured Pseudorhodobacter sp.; assembly: GCA_945957495.1. Classification (GTDB taxonomy): domain Bacteria; phylum Pseudomonadota; class Alphaproteobacteria; order Rhodobacterales; family Rhodobacteraceae; genus Cypionkella. The sequence goes on from CAMFLG010000326.1 coordinate 4,167, forward strand.
CTCGCGCCAGTCTTTCATCCGTGCCCGAAACCAGGTGCGTTGCCGTTTGGCATATTGCCGGCTGGCCAGCGTCGCGGCCTCGGTCGCCTGCGCCAAACTCAACTCGCCACGCAGATGCGCGATCAACTCTGGCGCCCCGATCGCCTTGGCCGAGGGCCGCGCCGGATCATAGAACGGCGCCTCTGCTGCAGCCTCATGCAG
>CAMFLG010000327.1 GCA_945957495.1 uncultured Pseudorhodobacter sp.
ACGAGATTCCTCTACGTCTCGTGGGCTCGGAGATGTGTATAAGAGACAGCGAAAACCCAAACCGGCGCCCGCGCAGAATCAGGGTCATCCGCGCCACCTCGCGCGGGCCATAGAATCGCGCGCGGCCATCCTTTTCCGGCGACAGCAGTTCGATATATTCGTAATAACGCAAGGTCCGCGGCGTCACGTCGAACTTTTCGCACATCTCTTTGAAACTGAGGCGGACTTCGGACATCGGCGCTCCTCCTGCCGCCACATTACGGCGCGGGGCCGGGACACGCAAGAATTGCGCGCGCCCCCTTGCACTTGCCGCCGCGGATCGGATTATAGCCGCATGACTGATCGCCTGACCCAAGCCCGCACCTTCATCGAAGCCATCCCCCATGCTGCGGCGCTGGGCATGCGCCTGACCGAACTTGGCGAAGGCCGCGCCCGGATCGAGATGGATTGGGACGCCCGCTTTGTCGGCGATCCGGCCACCGGCGTTCTGCATGGTGGCGCGGTTTCCGCCCTGATGGATACCGCCAGCGGCGCGGCAGTGATGTGCCACCCCTCTGCGCCAATCTCGACCGCGACGCTGGATCTGCGCATCGACTACATGCGCCCGGCCACGCCGGGGCAGATGGTGACGGCCATCGCCGAATGTCACCACGTCACCCGATCGGTCGCGTTCATCCGCGTCACGGCGGTGGACGAGGATGTGACGCGCCCCGTCGCCATGGGCACTGGCGCCTTCACGCTGGTCGCCGCGAAAGAGCGGTCCAGATGACCCGCGCGCAGCCCGAACCGGTTCAGGTGGTGAAATCCCGCCGCGATACCGCCCTCGCCGCCTTGGTTGGCGGCGTGCCCTACATCCAGTTCCTTGGCATTCAGTTTGACCGGCGCGGCGATGAGCTGACGGCGCTGTTGCCCTTTGACCAAAAGCTGATCGGCAACCCGCTGATCCCCGCCCTGCATGGTGGCGTGACGGCGGCCTTTCTGGAAGTCACCGCGATCATCGAACTCAGCTGGTCTTCCCTGTGGGAGGATATGGAGGCCGGGCGCATCGACCTGTCTGCGCTGTCCGCCGGCCAACTGCCGCCCCTGCCGAAAACCATCGACTTCACCGTCGATTACCTGCGCTCTGGCCTGCCGCGTGATGCCTATGCCCGTGCCCGCGTCACCCGTTCGGGGCGCCGCTATGCCTCGGTTCAGGTCGAGGCGTGGCAGGACAACCACGCCCGCCCCTTCGCGCAGGCCTCGGTGCATTTCCTGATGCCCCCTGGCCCGGGCGAGCCTGCGGAATGACCACGATCACCCATGCACGGGTGCTGCGGATTGCGGCGCCGATCGTGCTGTCAAACGCCACGATTCCGCTGCTGGGTGCGGTGGATACCGCCGTCATCGGCCAGATCGGGCAGGCCGCCCCCATGGGCGCCGTCGGCCTTGGCGCGGTGATCCTGACCACGCTTTACTGGATCTTCGGCTTTCTGCGCATGTCCACCTCGGGCCTTGCCGCGCAGGCGCATGGGGCGGGCGATCTGCCCGAACGCGCCGCCGTGCTGTTGCGCGCGCTGATGATCGGTGGCAGCGCCGGTTTGATTCTGGTGCTGCTGCAATGGCCATTGACCGAAGCCGCATTTAAGGTCGCCCCGGCCAGCGATGCGGTCGAGGGCTATGCCCGGTCCTACCTTGGCATCCGCATCTGGGGCGCCCCGGCCACGATCATGCTTTACGCCCTCACCGGCTGGCTGATCGCACTGGAACGCACCCGGCTCGTGCTGATCCTGCAGCTTTGGCAAAACGGCCTGAACGTGGCCCTGAACCTTTGGTTCGTGCTGGGCCTGCACTGGGGCGTTCCGGGCGTGGCCACCGCCACCCTGATCGCGGAGTGGAGCGGCCTTGCCCTTGGCCTGTGGCTGACACGCGACGCGTTTGGCCCGGTGCTGGCCGCCGCCTGGGCGCGGGTGTTTCAGGCCGCCCCCTTGCGCGCCATGTTCACCGCCAGCCGCGATATCATGGGCCGCTCGGTGATGCTGCAACTGTCGTTCACCAGCTTTGTCTTTCTGGGTGCGTGGTTCGGTGATGTCACGCTGGCCGCAAATCAGGTGCTGCTGCAGTTTCTGGAACTTACTGCCTATGCGCTGGACGGCATCGCCTTTGCCGCCGAAACGCTGGTAGGGCAGGCCGTGGGCGCCCGCGCCTTGGCCGAGGCGCGGCGTGCCGGGATGATTTCAATGCAATGGGGCTTTGCCGGGGCAGTCCTGCTTGCGGGTATTTTCGCCCTGACCGGCCCTGCGATCATTTCCCTGATGACCACCGCGCCCGATGTGCAGGCCGAGGCCCGCCAGTTCCTGCCCTGGCTGATCGCCGCCCCGGTTATCGGCATTGCCAGCTGGATCTATGACGGCATCTTCATCGGCGCGCTGATGACGCGCGAAATGCTGCGCGCCATGCTGATCTCTGTCGTGGTCTATATCGTGGCGCTGGCCCTTCTGGTGCCCACGCTTGGCAACCACGGCCTTTGGGCCAGCCTGATGATCCTGAACATCACCCGCGCCCTGACCCTGCGCCGCGCCATGCCCGCACTGGAACGCCGGATCGCGGCTTAGATCCTTCAAACTTATCTAAAATTTTTCATCTGTTCGAAAATATCCCACGGGGGAAGTCATATTGGCGAAGCCAATGTGACGCGGGGGTGTGAAACCCCCGCTCCAACCGCAGCCCAGCACGCCACGGTCAGGCCGGTCAGCCCTGCCGCAGCTTTTCCAGAACTTCAAGGCTGGGATAGCCATCCACCACCATGCCCTGCGCCTTCTGATAGGCCTTCACCGCCGAAATCGTCAGCGGCCCCACCTTGCCATCCGGTTGCCCGGCATAGACCCCCTGCGCCAATAGCAGGCTTTGCATCTCTTTGCGCTCTGGCAGGGTCAGCGCCCGCAGGTCGCGCGGCCAGCTGGCGCGAAACTCTGGCCCACCGGCGATGCGATCGGCCAGATGCCCCACCGCGATCACATAGGCATCCGCCTTGTTATAAGCCTCGATGGCCGCGAAATTGTCGAACACCAGAAACGCCGGACCGCGCGCGCCTGCGGGCAACAGCAGCGCCGCCCAACCGTCTTGCGCAAGCGGTCCACCCGCCGCAGGAACCACCCCCATCCCCGCCCAAACCGACATCGGCTTTTGCGTGCGGTTCCCGGCCTGCTCATAATCAAACCCGGCAGGCAGGGCCACTTCCATGCCCCAGCCCTGCCCGCGCTGCCAGCCAAAGCGGGCAAGATAGGCGGCGGTCGAGGCCAGCCCATCGCTGGGATCCTTGCCCCAGATATCCGGCTTGCCGACCCCATCAAACGACACCGCATAGGCCAGATAGGACGAGGGCATGAACTGCGTATGCCCCATCGCCCCGGCCCAGGATCCGATCATCGCCGCAGGCGGCACCACGCCCGATTGCAGGATCTGCAGCGCCGCGATCAACTCACCCTCAAAGAACGCGCCCCGCCGCGTGTCATAGGCCAGAGTCGCCAACGCGCTGAGCGTCGCAATATCGCCGCGCACCGCGCCATAGGCACTTTCCAGCCCCCAGATCGCCAGCACCACATGCTTGTCCACACCATAGCGCGCCTCCAGCGCGTCCAGCGTATCGCCGTATTTCGCCAGCGCCTTTTGCCCCGCCGCAATCCGATCCTCGGACGCGGCCTTGTCCAGATAGTCCCAGATCGTCTTGGTGAATTCATCCTGCTTGCGGTCGCGCTGCACCACATCGGGCAGAAAATGCACCCCCGCCATCGCAGCATCAAAGGTCGCCGCCGAAATCCCCTGCGCCAGCGCGCGGCCGCGAAAGCCCGCGATCCAATCCTGCAATCCCTGCTCGCTGCCCAAATCCACACCCGGCTCCTCTGCAACTTCGGCGTCAACGTCCTGCGCCTGCGCCGCCATCGCCGCGAATCCCCCCGCCGCCATCCAGACGGCTAGGATCAAAGGACGAAAGCTGTGGCGAAGACAAAAGACGTTGCGCATGGCGGCACCCTAGACTGCCCATACCCTAACGCAAGCCGCAGGGGCGCCAAAGATCAGGATTTCAGGAAGTTGTTATAGCCATGCAGGCGCATGTTGCCGCTCATCCACGCCCCGACCTGATTGGCCACATCCCGATCCGTGTCAACCTCGGGCCAGGGCAGGCCGCCCATGGCGCCATGCGTGCCGGGAAACAGCTTGATCGTCAGCCGGCACGGCGGATCAGCCTTCAACCCGGTGTTATCAAACGCCGTGTAGCGGTGTTTGTTGTATTTGAAATCCAGATCCTTCACCTTGGTGGACACATAGTTTGCCGCCGCCTTGAAGGTGCGAAAATCCGTGGCCACCACGAATCTGGTC
>CAMFLG010000328.1 GCA_945957495.1 uncultured Pseudorhodobacter sp.
GCAGGCGACGTTGACCAGAAAGTCGATGCGCCCGAATTTCGCCAGCGTGGCCGCAACCAGCGCCTTGATCTGGGCATCGTCGCGGATGTCGGTTTGCACGAAACCCACGCCCTCAGCCTCGGGGGCGGGGGCTATATCGGCCACCATCACCTGCACACCCGCCGCGCGGAAGGCTGCCACCACGGCCTGGCCGATCTTGGTTGCCCCGCCCGGAACGATAGCCACTTTTCCCGAAAGTCCCCGCATGTATCCTCCGCTGTCTTTTGAATTTGAAAGAGCGTCCGCCCGTCCGCGGCATGGCGCTATCCGAAAAGCGGAGTGACTATCCGAAAAACGAAAAAATCACGCCAAAAGGGGTTGGCCGCGTGGAAACTGTGTTAAGCTGCGTTTAGGCCTTGCATGGAAGGACGGCCCTGCAGATGCCAATGCCCGTTGTCCCGCTTGCGGGGTATGAGTTGTTTCGATCCGGTGATCTGGACGAGGCACGCGAACGCGTGGCGGCGGTGTTTTGCCCGCATCGGCTGGACATGATCGGGCGCGGGCAAATGGACGCGCGCCAGCATCATTTGCCCGGAGAGCGGCTGTCGCTGAACTATATACAATACGGGGCTAAAACGCTGATCGCGCCGGGGGAGTTGGAGCGGTTCTATCTGGTGCAGATCCCGCTTTCGGGTGGGGCGGCGATCGTGAATGGCAATGACCGTTACTATTCCAGCCCAAAGGCTGCGGCGGTGCTGAACCCGCACCGGCCCACGACGATGATCTGGGAGGAAGGCACGCGGCAGGTTCTGGTGCAGATCGACCGCCGCGCGATGCAAGAGCATCTTTCCGCGCAACTGGGGGCGCAGGCAGACCGACCGCTAAGCTTTTCCGGGCCGCTGGATCTGACGCAGGGGCCGGGGGCGGCGTTTCGGCGGCTGGTGTTGTTTCTGTTGGCCGAGGCTGATGCAGGCCCGTCACCGGTGGGGGCGGGTATGCTGGGCCGGTCGGTGGAAAGCGCACTTCTGTCCGGGTTGCTTGAGGCGCATCAGCATGATTATGCAGCACTTCTTGGCCGCAGGCGCGCAGCACCCCGCCCAAGGCACATGCGGCTGGCCGAGGGCTATATCATGGCCAATCTGGATCAGCCGCTGACGATCGAGGCGATTGCCGAGGCCGCCGGGATCAGCCCGCGCGGGCTGCAACTGGCCTTTCGGCAGCATCGGGATACCACGCCGCTGGGGTTCTGGCGTGATCAGCGTTTGGCGCGCGCGCATGGCGATCTGGTGGCAGGGGCAGGAAGCGTTACCGACATCGCCCTGCGCTGGGGCTTTGGCCATTTCGGCCGGTTTGCCGAAAGCTATCGCGCGCGTTATGGCATGAGCCCGCGCGACACGCTGCGGGCGTCGCGCGGTGAGTTCTATCAGGACTGAATATGAACGCGCGCTCGCTTAATCGCGCAAGAGCTTGCCCAAAGCGGTGATCAACCGGTCTGTCCCATCCGCTGTGGTCAAAATCCCCGGGGAAAGCCGCAGGGTCTGGCTGCGGTGATCGGTGGTCATGCCTTGCGCGCGCAAGGCTGCGACCACATCGGCCGCCGGGCGATCCTCTGGCAGGCGCAGCATGACCGAGCCGCCGCGTTTGGCCTCATCGCGGGGCGTCAGCAGCGGCAGGCCAAGGTCGTCGGCGCCTTCGATCAGCCGTGCGGTCAGGCGGCGGTTATGGGCCAGCAAGGCCAACTGACTTTGCCCCGCGTGCCAGTCCAGCGCGGGCAGCGAGGCCAGAGCCGCAATCACCCCCGGCGTGCCATTGTCAAAACGGCGGATGTCGGGGGCATAGGAAAACGCGGAGATGTCCCAGTTGAACGGGTTTGCCTGACTGAACCAGCCGCGCAATTCCGGGTGGCAATGCCGGATCAGCCGGGGCGACAGGTACAGGATCCCCGCGCCGGGCGTTCCGCACATCCATTTCAGCGAGGTTGAAAGCGTGAAATCCACCTCTGGCACGTTGACATCATAGGGGATCAGTCCCGCGCCTTGGGTGATATCGGTGCCGATCAGACTGCCCATGCGGCGGCCATGCGCCACCATTTCGGCAAGGTTGATGCGGTGCGAGGTGGTCGAAGATACCCAGGTCAGCAGCGCAAGGCCAACATCCGGCGTCCAAGCCGCAAGGAAATCCTCATCCTCGACGAACGCCTGACCCTGCCGCATCGGTACGGTGTGCAGGGTAAAGCCATATTTTTCGGCCATCCCGTTCAGCAAGAAATGGACGGACGGAAAGCAATCCGCCCCGACCAGCACTTTGCGGCCGCGCAGATGCCCCGCGGGCAGCGATGCCAGCAGGGAATGAAAGGCCGCGGTGACGTTTTCAAACGTGGTCACGCTGTGCTGCGGCGCCTTCAGGATGGCGCGCCAGCGGTCGATGAACCTTTGCCGCGCCCCCAGCGCATAGGCCCATTGGCTGTCATCCGGCTTGCTCCAGACAAAGGCAAACTCTGCCATGGCGCCAGCCAGATCGCGGGCCTTGCCGGGATACATGCCGATGGAGTGATACAGAAAATAGGTTTCGGACATGCGGTTACTCGGTCAGATAGGGGGCTGGGGCGTAGCGGGGTCTAAGGGCGTCGGGGGCCTTCGCCGCAAGCGCCTGCAGGGTGGCGCGCACGGCGGGCTTGCCATAGTGGGTCAGGATTTCGAAAGGCCCAAGCGGGAAATTCAGCCCGAGTTTCATGGCCGTATCAATCCCTTGGGCGTCGGTGCCGCCTTCATGTAGCAGCCAAGCGGCCTCGTTTATCAAGGTCGCTTCGATCCGTTGGGCAATCGCGGGGTTTGGCGCAGGCGTGACTTTGGCGGGAAAGATGAACCCCTCTGCGGATTTACGGCCAAGCTTGCCGGACGCGACCTGCGCCTTCAGGGCGGGAAAGACATGATAGCGCGGATGGTTCTGCATCGCCACCGACAGGCCTTCGGTTGCGGCAAGGTTGATGTCGGCGCCGATCAGGTCAATCAAGGCGAAGGGGCCAAGCCGGTATCCGCGCGCTAACATGGCAGCGTCGATTTCGGTGGCACTGTGACCCTCTTGCAGCAGGGCCAGCGCCTCACCGTAGAAGGGGCGCGCGCAGCGGTTGACGATAAAGCCGGGGCGGTCTGGGCATTGGATCACAGTTTTGCCCGCAGCTTCGGTCAGCGCGCGGGCGCGGGTGATGGTGGTGGCAGAGGTGCCCGCGTGCGGCGCCAGTTCCACCAGCTTCATCGCCGTGGGCGGGTTGAAGAAGTGTAGTGCAAGGATACGGTCGGGGTGGCTGGCCGGGGCCGCAATCTGCGCGACCGGAATGGAAGAGGTGTTGGTGGCAAGGATCGCGGTAGGGGCCAGCACCGCCTCTAGCGCCGCAAACAGGGATTGCTTGGCATCCAGCCGTTCGACGATGGCTTCGATCACCAGCGTGCAGGGGGCAAAGCCTTGCACCGACTCCACGATCTGCAGATTGGCAAGCGTCGCGTCGCGCGCCTCCTTGGTCAGCTTTCCTGCGCTGACGCGGGCGTCCAAGGCCTCGGCCATGCGGGTCCGGGCGGTTTCGCGGGCGGGAACATGGGCGTCTGTGGCAATCACCACAAATCCGGCAGATGCATAGACCTGCGCGATACCAAGCCCCATGGTGCCAAGGCCCACAACGCCGATGGTTTCCATATCCATCATTCCCCCCGGAACTGCGGTTTGCGTTTTTCGCGGAAGGCGCGGATGCCTTCGGCCTTGTCCTGCGAATCCAGCAGCGCCTCAAACCCCTGGCGTTCCAGGGCAAAGGCGCGCGCAGATTCGTCGCCCGCAACCAAAGCCGCCTTGGCCGCCCGCAACGCCAGCGGCGCGCGATTGGCAAGTTTGGCGGCCAAAGCCTCTGCTTCGGGCAGGGCGGCGCCCTCTGTGAGCCATCCGGCAATGCCCCAGTCAAAGGCGGTGGCTGCGTCAATAATCTCGCCCGTCAGGACCATCCGCGACGCACGCGCGCGCCCCGCCAGCGCCAAAAGCCGCTGCGTGCCGCCTGCGCCGGGAATCAGGCCAAGATTGGTTTCGGGCAGACCCAAGCGGGCGGTTGCGCCCAAGACCAGACAATCCGCCATCAGCGCCAGTTCAAACCCGCCGCCAAGGGCAAATCCATCGACGGCGGCAATCAGTGGCTTGGGGAAAGCGCGAATGGCGGCCCAATGATCCTTGCGCGGATCAACCGCGCCTTCACGGCTGGTCTTGTGTTCGATTTCACCGATATCGGCCCCGGCGGCAAAATTGCCCTCGGCCCCGCACAAAAGTGCCACGCGGATCGCGGGATCAGCGGCGATCTGCCGCAATGCCCCGGCCCTGTCTCTTATACA
>CAMFLG010000329.1 GCA_945957495.1 uncultured Pseudorhodobacter sp.
GAAAAGGTGCTGAGACAAATGGCGTGCTGGCCCTGATTGAAGCGCAGCAGCGCGAACTGGCGATTCTGCGTGAAATCGATCCCGTGAAGCAGGAGTTGCTGCGCAATTCCGATGCCATGGCAAAGGCGACGCCACGCGAACGTGCTGCCCTCGAGGCGCTGATCCGGACGCGCCTGACCGAGCAGACCGCGCTCGAAAAGGTGCGCGATGCGCAAAATGCCATTGGGGAGACGGGCCAGTCGATATTTACGGGCCTCGCGACACATACGCTGTCATGGGTCGATGCACTGGACACCGTTCTGTCCAAACTTGCCGATATGGCGGCTTCGTCGGTCTGGGACATGATCTGGAATGGCCAGGGCGGCAGCGGTGGGCTGGGCGCATTGGTGACGGATTTGCTGGGGGGCAGCATCCTCGCCAAGGCCGATGGCGGATATATTTCCGGTCCTGGCGGACCACGGGACGACGCAATCCCGGCCTGGCTGAGCAACGGCGAATATGTGGTCAATGCCGCCGCGACCGCCCGGTCGTTGCCGCTCTTGCATGCCATCAACGCCGGTGTGCCGGTCGATCGGCTGGTTGCGGCCATTGGCGGGCGCGGCATGCCCTTTGCCGACGGCGGCTATGTGGGCGTTGGGTCATCGGCCCCGGCCTGGGCGCGGGCTGATGACAGCTCTCGTGCGGGTCCGACAGCCAGCAACCGCCCGCTGGTGGAGATCAATAACTACGGCTCCGATCAGATCGAGGCGAAACAGACGCCCGCACCGGACGGCGAAGAGATCATCGCGATCACGGTTGGCAAGCAGATGAGCCGGGGGCGCTTTGATAAACAGCAGCAAGCTCGCTACGGCACAGTGCCGAAGGTGGCCCGTCGATGAGCACGCTCATGCCTGTCTGGCCAGCCGGATTTCTGCCTGCACCCAAGCGAGATGGTTGGGAAGGCGTACCATTTGACAGCCGCGCCGCGTTTGATCCCGAGGTTGGCCCACCACAGTTTCGCGCGCGTGTGACCGCCGAGGCATGGCAGTTTTCCGGTGTGTTCCCGACTGTCGACCTGACAGAACGCGACGCCTTCTTTGCCTTTTGGGGCGAGATCAAGGCCGGATCGCTGCCCTTCCTGTGGCGCGACTCTGCCTATGGCGGCGCAATCCGGAAATGGCTGTTTGCCAAGGACAACGCCTATCGCATCGCCCAGGTGGCGCATGGCTTCTGGGATATCCGCGTCGCCATGATCCGCTTGGCCTCGACGCCCTGGTGGGCCAGCCTGATCCCCGCCGACCGGCTGGTAGCGCCGGTCGCGGCCTATGACATGGTGCGCGGGCTCTATCATGACGGCACGGCCCAGATCGGCGCCTCTGCCGCGATCAGCGGCGCACCTGGCATCATCCGTGCGCATGGCACCCGCGATGTGCGGCTGTTGACCGGCGCGGGGGTCGCGACCGTGCTCTTGTCGCAAAACATGACCGCTGGCTGGTGGCCCGGATCTCCACCGGTGGGCCTGGCGTCGATCACCGTCTTCGAAGCAGGGGCATTGGCATGAGCCGGGTGATTGATGCGGAGATCCGCGCGGACCTCGAGGCGACCGCCTCGCCGCATGTGCAGCTGGTGTTCGTGATGATCGAACACGCCAATCTGCCTGAGCCGCTGCGCTTTGTCTCGGACGCGCTGGATTACATGCGCGACGGCGAGCTTTGGCAGGGCGTGCTGTTCAACGCCACCTTGCCCGGTGAATCGGACGAGGCCCCAGCCGCGACCCTGACGATCCCAAACACCAATCCCGCCGTCGGCGCGGGGTTGCGCACGCTCGTCAACCGCGCCTGGGTGACACTGGACGTCGTCAGCTCCGCTGATTTCGACGTCACCGTCGAGCCGCGTGTTCCGCTGGGCGGGTTGCGTCCGATCTATCCGGCGATCCGCTATGAGCTGGTCGATATCAGCTGCAATGCCGCCGAAGTGTCCGGCCGCTTGATGACGCGGGATTTTGCGCAAGAGCCTTGGCCTTGTGTGTTTGCGACGCAAAGCCGCTTTCCGGGGTTGTTTCGATGACGCGGCCCCAGATCATGCGGCCCTGGTGGGAAAAATACATCGGCTTGCCGTTCGGTGACGGGCCGGGCGAGGTTACATGCTGGGGATTGCTGCGCGCGATCTATGCCGCAGAGCTGAAGATCGATCTGCCCAGCTATGGCGAGATCAGCGCCCGCGACCTCTTGCGGATCGCGCGCACGATGGAGGCCCATAAGGACGACGGTTGGCGTGTTCCAGCCGCGCCGCGTGCTTTTGACGGGGTGCTGATGCGCGGTCATTCCGGTACAGCTCGCGTGGTCCACGTCGGCGTGCTGATTGATCCCACCCGTCTCATCCATGTCGAAGAGGCCAGCGCCGCCGTGGTGGTACCGGTCACGCATTGGACCGTCGCCCGCCGCATCATGGGTTATCGGAGGCATGTCGCAGCATGACGCCGATGAAGGACAGCCAGATCCTCTGCACCTGGCGCGACAGTTTCAGCGGTCTGTCTCCGGTGGTGGATTGGCAGCCGCCGGGACTGACGCTGCAGGAGCATGTGGCGCGGTTCCGCAGTCTGCCGGGCGACTTTGCCCAGCATGGGGTCATCGCCCTCAATGGCCATATCGTGCCGCCCGGGCTTTGGCGACGCATCCGCACCCGCGCGCCGGTCGCGGGCCGCGCGATCGAGCTGACGTTTCACCTTGCCCCGCGCGGTGGCGGTGACGGGGCGGGCAAGAAGATCCTTGGCTTGATCGCGTCAATCGCCCTGAGCCTTGCGGGCGGCTGGATCATCGGCGGCGGGCTTGCAAAGGCCTTCGGCATGACGGCGTTTAGCGCTGGCAGCACGCTGGCCTATGCCGCCGCTGCCGGGGTGCAGTTGATTGGCTCGGCCCTCATTTCATCCCTCGTGCCGCCGCCCACGCTCAGCACCGATCAACGCAATCAGCGCATCCGCAATGAGGGAGCCGCCTCGGTCTCGGGCAACATCATCGATCCCAACGGCCCGCTGCCGCGCGTCGTCGGCGAGCGCAAAGTGTTCCCGCCACTGGCGGCCGAGCCTCTGGTCTATTTTGACGGCGTCGACGAGGTGGTGGAGGCCTGCTACGCGCTGGCGGGCCCGCATCGGCTGACCGATATCCGCATTGGTGCCGCAGCGGCCTCTGGCCTTGCGGGCTGCGAGATCGAGACCCGCGAAGGCTGGCCCGGCGATGCGGCCCTGACCCTGTTGACGCGCCAGGCACGCACGGAAGCGGTGCAGTCCGAACTGACCGGCCACACCGTCGACGGCGATGACGGCGCACAGCTGGACCCGACGCTGGACCGCGCGCTGGCGCTGCCGCAGCCCTTGGTGCTGGCCACGCGCTCGGCCCCCGACGAGCACCAGCTGCAGATCATCTTCGGTCAGGGGCTGCATTATCAGGGCTCGGATACCACCCGCATGCGGGTGCCACTGCGGCTGCGGCTGCGCCAGCGGGGCAGTGACACCTGGATTGCCCTGCCGGAACTTCATTTTCAGGGGGCATCGCTGCGGCAGTTGCGGGCGACGATCCGGCTGATCTGGTCGGCCGAGGTGCCCGCACCATCCGCCGCGCCGACGGTGGGTTGGGTAGAGGCGCGCGTTGCAGCGCCTGATCAGACCGTCAGCCCTGAGGAAGGTGGCTGGGCCGCTGCTCCTGCTTTTTTCGGCGCGGGTGACGGCTGGATGGACGCAAACAACCTTGGAACCACGGGTGTTGTCGGCGTGGCCCTGGATCGTCACGAGGCGCGCATCCATCTGGACCCGGCAACCTTTGCCCCCGGGCGCTGGGAGATCGAGATCATCCGTGGCGCCAGCATCGACGCCGCCGATTATAACGCGGCCGCTTACACCGTCGGCGGCAGCATCTGGGCGCTGTTCGGCGCCCGCGCATCGGGGGCCATTGTCCGGTCGCGGGACGGCACGGCCGACACGCTTTACATGCTGCGCTCGGTCTCGATCTGGAACGCGGCCCCCGTGGTGGCGGGAGACGTGGCCCTGATCGCTCTGCGCGCGCGCAACCGGGCGCTGGATGCGGTCTCGGTCGTGGCGGGCGGCTGGGTGCAGGACTGGGACGGCACCGACTGGCGCGATTGGGTGGTGACCTCCAACCCCGCGCCGCATGTGCGCGATATGCTGGCGGGTCGGTTGAACGCCGACGCCCTCGATGCTGCTGCCATCGACACCGAGGGGCTTTTGGAATGGCGGGCGCATTGCACCGCCGAAGGTTATGCGGTCAATGCGGTGTTCGAAGGCAAGAGTGTGGCTTCGGCCTGTGAGGTGGCGGCCTCTTGCGGTTTTGCCCGCCCGCTGCGGTCGGACC
>CAMFLG010000330.1 GCA_945957495.1 uncultured Pseudorhodobacter sp.
CCTGTACAGGCGCAAGATCGCGCAACCCTGATCGCGGACAGCCTGTATATCCAGAACAACGATACGCTGGTCGCAAAGGGCCACGTTGAGGTTTTCTTCAAGGGACAATCCCTGTCGGCCGAAAATGTCATCTATGACCAAAGCTCGGACCGGCTGATCATCACCGGCCCGATTGTTCTTAGCGATGGTCAGGGCACCGTCATTCTGGCCAGTCAGGCCGAGATGAGCGCCGATCTGACAGAGGGCCTGTTGGTTTCGGCGCGGCTGGTGCTGGATCAGCAATTGCAAATGGCCGCCGCAGAACTGCGCCGCGCCGGTGGCCGCTACACCGAGATGGATCACGTTGTGGCCTCGTCCTGCAAGGTCTGCGCAGGGAATCCAACCCCCCTGTGGGAACTGCGGGCCACCAGCGTTGTGCATGATCAGGTCGAACAGCAGCTTTACTTCACCAACGCCCAGCTGCGCTTTGCCGGGGTGCCGGTGTTCTACATTCCACGACTGCGGATGCCGGACCCGACGCTCACCCGTGCAACCGGGCTTCTGATGCCGACGCTCCGCAGCAACTCCACGTTGGGAACCGGGCTGGAACTGCCCGTCTTTGTGACTCTGGGCGATCATGCCGATATTTTGCTGACGCCCTTCTTCGCCTCCAGCGGCAGCAAAACTGTTTATTTCCGCTATCGTCAGGCGTTCGCCACCGGCAATCTTGATGTCAGCGGCAGCGTCTCGCAGGATTACATCCTGCCGGGGAAAACGCGCGGCTATGTTCTGGCAACCGGAACCTTTGCGCTGCCAGATGATTTCCAGTTGGAACTGCGCGGCGAAATGGTCAGCGATCCGTCCTATCTGACCGACTATGACTACCCGTCCGAAGACCGGCTGGAAAGCTATCTTCAGGTCAGTCGCACCCACCGGGATGAATACATTCAGGCGGGCGTCGTGGCCTTCCATTCCATCCGCGAAGGCGAGGTCAACGCGATCCTGCCCACTTATGTCAGCGGTCTGGTCTGGCACAAACGCCTGACGCCGGACGCGATCGGCGGTCTGGGCGATCTGGAGTTGCAGACCCATTCGCATTACCGCCCCTCCGAAGAAGAACTGGCCGACAGCAATCTTGACGGCATCTCTGACGGTCGCGACCTGCAGCGCCTGTCCTTCCGTGCCGCGTGGCAGCGCAATTTCCAGATGGAAACGGCATCCTGACCACCGTGCAAACCGCCGCCGCTGCCAATGCCTTCATGGTGCAACAGGACTCGGTCTATCAGGGCAACACAACCCGTCTGGACGGCAGCCTGGGCGTGCAGTTCCGCTGGCCCTGGGTCAAATCCGAAGCCGACGGCGTGTCGCAACTCATCGAACCTGTGGCGCAGTTCGTGCTGGCCTCCAGCAGCGGTGGCGTCATTCCGAACGAGGACTCGGCGCTTGTCACCTTTGATGAAAGCAATCTCTTTGCGATGAACCGCTTTCCCGGTGCCGATGCCAGCGAAACCGGGTCTTTCGCCAATCTGGGCGTGAACTATCTGCACGACGATCCGGCGGGATGGACCGTGGGTGTCACAGCAGGCCGGGTGCTGCGCACGAATATCGAGAATGACTTCAGCGTCAGCTCGGGTCTTGCCGGGCAAAGCTCGAACTGGTTGCTGGCCGGGCAAGTGATCTTCGCAGACCGCTTTACCTTCATGGGCCGCGCCCTGACCGACGACAGTTTTGAATTGACCAGCGGTGAATTTCAGGCCGCCTATTCGGATGACCGGCTGTCGCTCGTGACAGGCTACATCCACACGGGTGCCGACATTGCCGAAAACCGGCTGGTGCCAATTTCGGAATTCGGTCTGGCCTCAACCTACGCCTTCACCCCGACGTGGAGCGGGCAACTCAGCGGCATCTATGATTTTGAATCCCAACGCGCGACCACGGCAGCATTGGGCGTGACGTTTCAGAACGAATGCATTCTGGTCAATCTTTCTCTCTCGCGTCGGTTCACATCCTCGACTAGTGTAACGCCGACAACGGATTTCGGCCTTTCGGTCGAACTTCTCGGCTTTGGTGGCGGATCTGACCCAGGACCGGCGCGACAATGTCGCGGATAGGCTTGGGCCGCAACCAAGGTCAGAACCAACCCGCAGCCGATCTTTGGGGCGCGGCAAAAGAAAATGGACGACGGCAGGCGATGAGCAAACATCCATACGCACAGAAAGTTTCCGCCATGCTGCGCATGGCTTTGTTAAGCGTAGGTTTTACCGGCGCCGCCTTGGCTGGCCCGTTCGAGCCGGTCAAATATGTAAACGGACTGGCAATCACCCAGTTTGAACTGGATCAACGCATTCAGTTCATGACCCTGCTGCGCCAGCCCGGTGACATTCCGACCCAGTCAATGACCGCGCTGATTGATGACCGCATCAAGCAAAGTCTGGCCAAGCAATATGATTTCACCCTGCCACCCGAAGCCATCCAGCAAGGGCTGGAGGAATTCGCCTCACAGGCCAATCTGACTGCCGATCAGTTCGTGACAGAACTGGGCAAGGGCGGCGTTGACAAGCAGACCTTCCGCGATTTCGTTGCAAGCGGCCTGCTGTGGCGTGAGGTGGTGCGGGCAAAGCTCGGCCCGACCGTGACGATTTCCGAAGCCGATATTGATCGCGCCTTGGCAGGAAATGCTCCCTTAGGGGCAATGAAGGTTCACCTTGCCGAAATCGTCCTCGAGGCGAAAGGCGCCGGGCGCGGTCCCGCCTTGGAAAAAGCACATCAGTTGGAACTTGACCTGCGCGCAGGGGCTGACTTTGCCACGCTGGCGCGAAAGAACTCGGTCGGCCCTTCCGCCCGCAGCGGCGGCATGATGGATTGGCTGCTGCTGTCGCAACTGGAACCCGACGCCGCCGTGGCCGTGCGCCGTCTGCCGCCCGGGGGCGTGTCGGATCCTGTCGTGCTGGAAGATCGCGTTGTCATCTACCAGATGCAGGAAACCAAGCAGGAACAGCTTCCCCCCGGCACCAACAAGGTGGTGGATTATGCAGAGCTTCTGCTGACCGATGATGGCAAGCAGGCGACCAAGATCCGTAACACCGTGCAAAGCTGTGACGATCTTTACACCATCGCTGCCGACATGCCCGCAGGCCGCCTGACGCGCCAGACCGTTGCGATCAGCCAGGTTCCGCGTGACGTTTCCGGCATCCTGATGACGCTGGATCCCGGCGAAAGCTCTGCCGCCCTGACGCGCGGTGGCTACCGGGTATTCGTCATGCTGTGCCGCCGCGGCATGCCGGAAACCGATCAGCCCAGCCGCGATGAGGTTCGCATTCAGCTGACCAACCAGCGTCTTGGCACCCTTGCCGAGATCTATCTTGACGAGTTGCGCGCCGACGCAATCATTACCGACCCGTAATGACGATGCGGCCGATTGCCCTTACCTGTGGCGACCCCTCCGGGGTTGGTCCCGAACTGGCCGTCGCGGCCCGCAACGCCTTGGGGTCAGAGGTGCCGTTTTTCTGGATCGGTGATCCGCGCCACCTTCCGGCAGGTACTGCCATTCAGGAAATCGCAACACCCGCCGAAGCCGCATCGGTTTCGGCCAATTCCTTGCCCGTGCTGCACCACGACTTCGCTGCCATGGCGCTGCCCGGGCAACCGAATGACGCCAACGCGGCAGGGGTGATCGCCGTGATCGAACGCGCGGTCGCCTTGGTGCAATCGGGTCAGGCTGGCGGCGTCTGCACCGCGCCCATTCACAAAAAGGCGCTGAAGGACGGTGCGGGCTTTGCCTTTCCCGGCCATACCGAATTTCTGGCGCATCTGGCCGGGGTTGACCATGTGGTGATGATGCTGGCCTCGCCGCTATTGCGGGTGGTGCCCGTCACCATCCATATCGCCATCGCCGATGTGCCCAAGGCGCTGACCGCCGATCTGCTGGAAACCAGCATCCGCATCACCGCCGCAGGTTTGCAACGCGATTTCGGCATCGCCGAACCACGGCTTGCCATTGCCGGGCTGAACCCGCATGCAGGTGAAGGCGGCGCGATGGGACACGAGGAAATCACCCTGATCGCGCCAGTGCTGGACCGTCTGCGCGCCGAGGGTTTCCGCCTTGCCGGCCCGGCCTCGGCGGATACGATGTTTCATCCCCGCGCACGCGCGGGCTATGACGCCGCGATCTGCATGTACCACGATCAGGCCTTGATCCCGATCAAGACGCTGGATTTCGACGGCGGCGTCAACGTCACGCTGGGCCTGCCCTTCGTGCGCACCTCGCCCGATCATGGCACCGCCTATGACATCGCCGGTCAGGGCATCGCCCGGCCAGACAGCCTGATCGCCGCGCTGCGGATGGCCGCCGAAATGGCAGCGG
>CAMFLG010000331.1 GCA_945957495.1 uncultured Pseudorhodobacter sp.
GAATTCGCGGTACATCACGATATTGGCGTCGGCGTTCACCAGATTGCGCATCTCGGCGACATGTGCGCCAAGCGGCATCACCATGTTGACCTCTGCCCCGATGCCTTCGACCAGACGGCGGATTTCATGCAGGTCCGAGGCCATGTTGAACACGCCATACATCGGCCCCAAGAGGTTCACGCGCGGCTTGCCCTCACGTTTGGACTCAGGCGGCATCCGGCCCTTGGTCATGGCAAATTCGGTGAAAATCCAGGTCATCGCGCGGTCAGCGGTCTGCCACTGATCCTCGTCAATCGTGCGCGGCAGAAAGCGTTGGATGTTGGTGCCCATCGGCGTCACACCACCGCCGATCATCTCGGCAATGCTGCCCGTCACCACCACCGCAGGCAAAGCCGGGTCGAGCGTTTTCCACGCCCGCCGCATTGCCCCTTCGGTGCCATCGCGGCCCAGCTCTTCTTCGCCCAGACCCGTCACCACAATCGGCAACTCATGCGGCGGCAGCGCGTCGGTGTAATGCAGCACTGACGTGACCGGCAGGTTTTCACAGCCCACCGGGCCGTCGATCACCACTTGCAAGCCCTTGACGGCGCAGAACGCGTAAACCGCGCCCCAATAGCCCCCTGCCCGATCATGATCCTGCACCAACATCAGATCATCTCCTCGGCCTTGGCGGCGCGGGCGGCTTTGTCCAGCTTCTTCTGGTGCACGGCGCGGAAATCGGGACGCAGGTTCGGCGCGCCCTCCCAGATGCCTGCCGTATCGCCGGTTCCGACGCCTTCGAAAAAGCCTTTCATGCTTTCCATGCGGACTTTTCCGGCGATGGCAGCGTTCACAACCTGGCCCAAAGACCCCGCCCCGGCTGGCCCCATCAAGGGCCGCGCAGAAATCAGGTTGGTGAAGTAAAGGCTTGGAATTGCCAGTTCTTTGGCTTTCTGCACCAGCGGCGTTGTGCCAACCGCCAGATCGGGCCGGATTGCCATCATGGCGCTGGCATCATCCTCCAGAGAGGCGCGGAATTTCACGCGCGTGCCCTTGGCCTCCAACCATTCCAGATCGGGGGCGCTCCACGGGGTTTTCGGGCAGGCGGTGCCGACATAAGGCACATGCGCGCCGGATTCGATCAAAAGCCTAGCCACCAGCAATTCCGAACCCTCATAGCCCGAAAGCGTGATGGTGCCCTTGATCGGATTGGCCGCAAGCGCGCCCTTGATCGCGGGTAGGAACGCATTCTGCGCCGCCGCAATCCGTACCGGATCAACGCCATAAGCCGCACCAATCGCGGCCAGCCAAGCCGCCGTGCCGTCATGCCCAACCGGGGCGGAGCCGACAATCTTGCGCCCGGCACTTTGGAATTCGCGCACTGCGGCGGTGTAGAACGGATGGATCGCCGCGACGACATCGCAGTCGAGTGCCGCATACAACTCGCGCCATTCGCGGCACGGCACCACCGGCCCTGCGGCCAAGCCCATCGGTGCCAGCATCGCGCCCAGCATCATCGGGTCGGCGGGAAACATCTCGCCCAGCAGCGCCACTTGCGGACGGTCTGATCGGCCCTGCGCGGGTGCGGCCACCGGCCCCGCCTCGATCTCGGCGCGGGCATATTTCAGCATCGCACCGGCCAGCACATCCTTGGCCTCGGCATGGGTCGGGATGCCAAAGCCCGGCACGTCAATGCCGACGATGCGGACCCCATTGATTTCGCTTGGTAAAAGCTTCAGCGGCACGCCGCTTGCGGTGGGTACACAGAGGTTCGTCACCACCACCGCATCATAACGGTCGGGGTCGGCGAGTTCATGCACCGCGTCGCGGATGTCCTCAAACAGCTTGCCCGTCACCAGCGATTCCGAGTTGAACGGCACATAGCCCACCGACCGCCGCGCCCCGTAGAAATGCGACACAAAGGTCAGCCCATAGACGCAGCAGGCCGAGCCGGAAAGGATCGTCGCCACCCGCCGCATCCGCAACCCCACCCGCAAAGACCCGAACGCCGGGCACATGCTTTGCGGTTTGTCGTGCGGGCCTTGCGGGTAATCCGCCGCGTATTGGTCCAAGAGGTCTGAATTGCCCGCAGCGCGCGCGGCAGCCTCCATCGTCGCCGCCCCGGCATGACAGCCCAGTCCATCGACGGGCGCGCTCAACTGCGGTTCGGCCTCAACCGCCGCAAGCTGAGTCAGCGGCGCGTCGCGAGCGCTGTCATAGCCGATCTCGGTCATTTCGCGCGCTTTCCCGCAGAAATACGGGCGAGTTCGGCGCAAAGAACGGCAAGGGCATCCAGATCAAGCATTGTCATACACCACTTCGAGGGATTTTTTCAGAACGGCGTTCTTGCCGCGCATGTCGGCATCAGTGGCCGGGGTCAGCACAAAGTCTTTGCCGGTGCTTTCGGCGGAAAACAGGTTCAAAAGCCCGTCTTGGGTCAAAGGTGCCGGTCGCACCGGCGGGGCGACTGCCACCGCTTCGGCCAGCGTTGAAAACAGATCACCCCACTGGCTTTCGTGCGTTCCAACAATTTGATAATTCGCGCTTTTCTTGCGAAGATCATCGTCTTGCGGGATCGCGGCCAGCACCGGGATCTTCACCGATTCAGCAAAAGCTGCCGCCTCACCCGTGCCGTCATCCTTGTTGATGACCAGCCCTGCGATGCCAACGTTGCCGCCAAGACGCCGGAAATACTCCACCGCGGAACAGACGTTGTTTGCCACATAGAGGCTTTGCAGATCATTCGAGGCGACCAGGATGACCTTCTGCGCCATATCCCGCGCAATCGGCAGACCAAATCCGCCGCAGACCACGTCGCCCAGAAAATCGAGCAGAACATAGTCAAAGTCCCAGTCATGGAACCCCAGTTTTTCCAGCAGTTCAAAGCCATGGATGATGCCGCGCCCGCCGCAGCCCCGACCAACCTCTGGCCCGCCCAGCTCCATCGCGAACACGCCGCCGCGCTTGAAACAGACATCGCCGATCTTCACCTCTTCGCCGGCCAGTTTCTTTCGGGTAGATGTTTCAATGATCGTCGGGCAAGCCTTGCCGCCAAACAGCAGGCTTGTGGTGTCGGATTTCGGGTCGCAGCCGATCAGCAATACCCGTTTGCCCATTTCGGCCATCATGTGGCTGAGGTTGGCCAAAGTGAAAGACTTGCCAATCCCGCCTTTTCCATAGATCGCGATGATCTGGGTCTTTTTGCTGGGCGGCGCCTGCGGCACCTCCAGAGTCGGCTCATGGGCCTCTTCGCGCAGGCGGGCATCGAAATCGGCAAGGTTCGGAATATCAAGCGTCATGCGTGGCCCTTCCAGTCGATGATCATTTTTAGGCAGTTCGAGTCCATGAAGGCTGTCTGATAGGCGGCGCTCACCGCAGCGGCGGGCTGGGTGTGGGTAATCAGGCCATTCAAAGAAAGGGTGCCAGATTCAATAAGTTGCCTTGTGGCCACCATATCGTCTGCCGCCCATTCCGCGGCGATGCGGAACCTTGCCTCTTTCATGAAGGCGGGAGGAAAGGCGAAGGAAATCGGGGCGGTGTAAAAGCCAGCCAACACAACCTCACCACCCTTCCTGATCCTGCCGATCAGACTGTTCAACAGGTCTGCGGCGCCGGATGCGTCGTAAATCGCCCCATAGTCGCGGCGCGGATCATCGTCGGGCAGGATGACTTCGTAACCTTCGGCGCCACCATGCCGTGCAAGGTTTGTCTCCCATACGGTCGGAGGGGGGGCGCCTGCCGCAACAGTCAGCCGCGCCAGCAACCGGCCCAAAACACCATGCCCGACAATCAGATCGGGCAGCGCACGATCAAACCCTGCAAGAGCGTGCCGCGCGGTCGCAGCCAAAGCCAACAAGGCCCCCTGCGCACCCAAGCCACGATCAATGCGCGTCAACCGGGCACCAGGCGTGACCAGCATCCGGGATGCCGCGCCAAAAAGACCGCGCACGGGCCCTTCCTCTGTTGCCTCAAAGCAATTCGCGCCGGGAACAAAGACATGATCCCCCACCCGCAAACCAGACTCGGGGCCAGCCTCGACAACTTCACCGGCGGCTTCGTAGCCTGGCACCAAAGGATAGCCCATGCCCGGAAACGGCGGCATCGTGCCCGACCAGAACAGCCTTTCCGTCCCGGTAGAGATACCGGAATGCGCAATCTGGATCACGGCATCGGCCGCACCGGGCGGCGTCAGTGACAACTGCCCCAGGGACAGGTTTTTCGGCCCTGACAAGATGACGGCGTTGGTTTTCACGATCACTCCCCGGAGCATTGCAAGTGACCCCCGAAACGGAAGAAACCTGCCTGTTACCCCAATAGTGTCATTCTAGTCTTACATATCAAGC
>CAMFLG010000332.1 GCA_945957495.1 uncultured Pseudorhodobacter sp.
GCGCCAGCCGAGCCCGGCGTCCTGAAGGCAGTCCAGAAGGAAGGGCATCAGCCGCTCGGACTGGCCGGTCGCCATCGGCTCGGTCCGCGACAGAAGGAGGCGGCCGCCCGAAAGGCCCCCATCCGAAAAGCCCCCATCCGAAAAGACGGCGGCCGCGCAGTGCGCGGCCGATGTGTCGAAGGCCAGCAGGGGTGCGTCAGGCCGCAACGGGCCGCACCTCCGTCACCTCGGGGATATAGTGGCGCAGCAGGTTTTCGATCCCCATCTTCAGGGTCAGGGTCGAAGAGGGGCAGCCCGCGCAGGCGCCTTGCATGTGCAGGTAGACGACGCCGCGGTCAAAGCCGTGGAAGGTGATGTCGCCGCCGTCCTGCGCCACAGCCGGGCGGACGCGGGTATCCAGCAACTCTTTGATCTGCTTGACAACATCGCCGTCGGGGCCGTCATGCGTGGCGTGGGCCGCCTGACCCTCGCCTTCCATCACCGGGGCGCCGGATTGGAAATGCTCCATGATCGCGCCCAGAATGGCGGGCTTGATGTGCTGCCATTCGGCTGCATCGGCCTTGGTCACGGTCACGAAATCGGTGCCAAAGAACACACCCGTCACCTGACCGGTGGCAAAAATCCGCTTTGCCAGCGGCGATTTCTGCGCGGCTTCGGCACTGGGGAAGTCCGCAGTGCCCATTTCCAGCACGGCCTGACCGGGAAGGAATTTCAGCGTGGCCGGGTTCGGCGTGGATTCGGTCTGGATGAACATTTCATGAGTCTCCGACTATTCCAGTCGGATATGCGCCTTGGGGGCGTGGAAGTCAAGTTTGGAACCGTTCTAATTCGATCAGGCCGCCGTTTGATCGTAATAGGCGTACATCAGATCCAGCGCGGAAAGCTTGGACTCGGGCTTGGCGATTTTGGCCACGGGTGCCGTTTCTGCGCGGTAGTAGGGTTCAAATTCGGGCTGGGCTGCAGCGTTGGCCTTGTTTTTGGCCGGAAAGGGGATGCGGTTCATGGTATGCTCCTGATCGTCCTCCCGGTTCGGTACATAGCACGAATGCTGCAATTGCAACATGGGCAATGCTGCATTTGCGAAATGACGCTGCGGCATGGCTGCGCGGGCTGGTTCAGGCGTGGCGCAACCGCCGCAGCATAGCCCAGACAATCAGCCGATGCGCGGGCGCAACGGGCAGCATATAAGCGCGGCCGAACCAATTGTGCGTGATGACAGAGGCGGTGATGGCAAGCCGGTTGCCGTCGCAGGTGACGGAAATCATCACGTCCAGATGGCGATCGCGGGCGGTCAGAACCAGTGCGTCGCCGCTGATCTGTTCGACCAGAAAGAAATCCAGATGGTCGCCCACCTTGGGGTTGGCAACGGGCTTGCCAGAAAACCCGCCGATCCGGGCCACGCCAAACCGGGCAGAGATGGCGTCGCGGATGCGAAACGCAAGGCCAAGCCCCGGAAGCGGTTTCGCCATGATCTTCTGCCAAGCCCGTAACGCCGTCAGGGGTTCGGCAAGGGTGATGGACTGGCTGTCCAGATAGGCCAGCTGGCTGCGGGGGGCCACAAGGGCCGCTGTGGCGGGTGGGGTCATAGAAGGGTGGGTCGTGCCAGAAAGGTTGTGAAAGCGTTAATATTCAAGATAAGCCATTGAAAAGTATGGGCTGACTTCATGTCGCGGGCCGGGACACTTAGCTGATGCTTTCCAGACGCTCTTTTGACATATCGCCGGGAACGATGGTGATCGGGATCGGCAGGCTTCCCGCACTTTTGGTCATCTGAGTGACCAGCGGGCCGGGACCGGATTTTTCTGTGCCCGCGCCCAGCACCAGAACCCCGATCGAGGGGTCGTCCTTGACCTGCGCCAGAATCTCGGAAACCGCGTCGCCTTCGCGGATGACAAGTTCGGGGTCCACCCCCTGTTTGTCGCGCATCCATTTCGCGAACACCTCGAAATGCGCCTCGATCCGTTCGCGCGCCTCGGCCCGCATCAGATCGGCAACCCCCATCCAGTGCTGGAACTCTTCCGGCGGGATCACCGACAAAATCTGCACCCCGCCCCCGGTATGCGCGGCCCTCAGCGCCGCAAACCGCATCGCATTCAGACATTCTCGGCTGTCATCCAGCACGACAAGGAACTTCCGCATCCAAGCTCTCCTATAGCGGGGCGATCATGCCCCCCGCCGCTGCGGTTGGCAAGTCTAGCGCGCGGTCGCGGCCCAGTCCCAATACAGCCGCCGCGCCCGTTCTGTCATCGGGCGGTGACGGTATTCGGTGCCGTCAAAGGCCTTCACCGCCGTCACCTTGGCAAAGTTGCCGGACAGAAAGATCTCATCCGCGGCATGGGCGTCGTCAAAGGTCAGCACGGTTTCAACGACCTTAACCCCATCGGCGCGCAGGTTTGCGATGTGGCGGGCGCGGGTGATGCCGGACAGGAAGGTGCCGTTCGGAACCGGGGTAAACACCACGCCATCCTTGACCAGAAACACGTTGGCCGTGGCACTTTCGGCCAGGTTGCCCAAGGCGTCGGCCACCAGCGCGTTGCCAAAACCCTTGGCCTGCGCCTCGACCAGCATGCGCGCGTTGTTGGGGTAAAGGCAGCCCGCCTTGGCGTTGCAGACCGCATCCTCCAGCACCGGGCGGCGGAACCGGGTGCGGGTGACGGTGGTGGCGAAGTCGGCGGCAGGCATGGCGACCTCTTCCAATGAAATCGCAAATCCGGTGGCACCGGCCTGCGGGGCGATGCCCAGATCAGACCCGTGCAGCGCCCAATACATCGGCCGGATGTAGACGGCCTGATCCTTGCGGAACCCGGACAGGCCCTGACGGATGATGGCAACCATATCCTCAGGCGCGCAGGTCGGCGTGATCATCAGCGCCTCGGCAGAGCGGTTGACGCGGGCGCAGTGCAGGTCAAGGTCGGGGCACATACCGTCGAAATGGCGTGCGCCGTCAAACACCGAACTGCCCTGCCAGATGCCGTGATCGGCGGCATTCATCACCGCCAGATCGCCGTCATGCCAGCGCCCTTGCCAATAGGTGCGGATTGATTTGCCAAAGGCCATGGCCGTCTCCTTTTTCGGTTTGCCTGCAGGTTAAGCACTGCGGGCGGGCGAGGGAAAGGGGTCAGGGTGATGTCAGTGCCTGAGCGCGGGGGCGCGGGCGGCGCGGCGCAGGGCCCGCAGAAGGGCGTGCTGCACCATATGCGAGATCAGCATTGCCGCCGACACCAGCATGAAAACCATGCCCGACATCAGCTCCCACGCGGTTTTGGACAGGCGCAGGGTGGCGCGGAACAGCCGGGTCTTGCCCAACATCTCTGCCCGGCCCACGGCTTTGGCCCCCAGCGCCTCTGTCGCGGCGGCCAGTTTGCGCGCATCTGCCGCGTCATCTACCAGGGGCAGCAGATGCAGGGCGGTGGTGGCATCGGTGGCGACATAGACGCGGTCAAGGTCGGTCAGGGTTTCGGTCAGCGGCACGAAAGCCTCGCTGTACAGCGCACCGCGCAGATCGTCAATCGAGCGGGCAGAGGGCAGCCTGGCCCAGTCAACGCCGGTGCGAACGGCATCGCTGGCCATTTCCACCAGTCTTGGCGACAGCCGACCCATCTTGCGGGCAAGTTTTGCCAGGCCTGCCCCGGCCTTGACCACACCGGACCCGCCGCCCGATGCAAGGATTGCGGCCGTGGCGCCAAGGCCCACGACCGACAGCGCAAGGTCGATCTGATCAACCTCATCGCCTGTCGCATAGGCAACCCCGGCGCGGGTGATTCCGGTGATGTCGCCAATCGGGGTCAGGGCGACCGGGGCTTGGCAGAGCATCACTTCGGACAGGCTGCACAGCGCGGGATCATAGGCGCAGGCGACGCAAGAGGTGGCGGTGGCGAGATAGCCGTGATCCTCTTCCCGCAGGGTGGTGAAGCGGGCGGTCAGATCGGCTGGCAGGGGGATGGCACGCTCTTGCGCAAGGGCAAGCAGGGCATCCAGCGCCAGCCAGTTGCGCGGGCTTTCATCCAGCCGGGCGGAAATCCGATCCGCCACCGCCTGCGGCGTCGCGGTTTGCGACAGCATCGCGTCGGTTGCGGCAATGATCTGATCGCGGGTGGCTGCGGTCAGCGGGGCCACCATCGGATTGGCGGCGATCTGCGCCACGGTCAGGGCAGTTCCCACCAGCGAAGCCAGCAGGACCAACAACAGGATCAGCCGGGCAATGCGGCGCAATGTGCCTGTGGCCATGCTGGTCTCTCCTTTGGTGCAGAGAAAGGTAGGCGCTTGCGTACGGGGGCGAAAGGGCCGCGCAAAGAAAAAGCC
>CAMFLG010000333.1 GCA_945957495.1 uncultured Pseudorhodobacter sp.
GCGGTGCCGCCATCGTGCCCATCGAGGGCACGCTGGCGGCTTTGAGGCAGGCGGACCGGTTCTGCCCAAACCCGGCCCGCAGCGCCTGCGGCGAGTGCGGGAGCCTCCGGCGGGAGTATTTGGGCCAATGTGAAAGCCATTTGCGCTAGACCCGGTTGGGCAGGGGTTTGCCCTCCAGCCAGGCCACAAGGTTGGCGACGGCCATCAGGCCCATGGCGGTGCGGACCTCTAGCACGGCGGTGCCAAGGTGTGGCAGCAGGGTGACGTTTTCCATACCCAGCAGCTCTGGTGAGACTTTCGGTTCGAATTCATAGACATCCAGCCCCGCGCCCGCGAGGGTCTTGTTCCGCAGCGCCGCAACCAAAGCCGCCTCGTCCACCACATCGCCGCGCGAGATGTTCACGAAAATGCCATGCGGTGCCATCTTGGCAAGGGTTTCGGCGTTGATCAGATGGCGGGTGGCGGGGCTGCCGGGGACGGCCACCACCACGAAATCGGCGGCCATTGCCGTGGCCAGCGGCACCTGAGTTGCGGGCAGGCCCGCATCGGCCAGCGGGGAGCGGTTGTGAAAGATCACCGTCATGCCAAAGCCGTAATGGCAGCGCCGCGCGATGGCCTGACCGATGCGGCCCATGCCGATGATCCCAACGGTCTTGCCGGTTACATGCTGGCCCAGCATCTGCGTCGGGTGCCAGCCCTGCCATTGCCCCGCCCGCAGCATCCGTTCGCCTTCACCCGCGCGCCGCGCCGTCATCAGCATCAGGGTCAGCGCGACATCGGCAGTGGCATCGGTGACGGCGCCGGGGGTGTTGGTGACGGCGACCCCGCAGGCGCGGGCGGCCTCGGTGTCGATGTGGTTATAACCGACGCCGAAATTCGCAAGGATCTTTGCACGCGGCTGCGGCACGTCGGCGAAAACATCGGCAGTGAAACGATCGCCCAGCGTCGGCAGAACCGCGTCATACTCGCGGAGCGCCGCGCGCAGGTCTGCGGCGGCCAACGGGGCGGTGCTTTGGCGCGCGGTCACGTCGAAGCGCTGGCGCGCGGCCGCCTCGACGGCCTGCGGCAAGGGGCGGGTGATCAGCAGCGTCGCGGTCAAAACAGCTTGCCCCCCAGCGGAACCTCATGTCCCGGGCCGATCAGCACCACCGCGCCATCGGCATCGGGCAGGCCCAGAACCAGCACTTCGGACAGCACCTTGCCGATCTGGCGCGGCGGGAAGTTGACGACGGCCAGCACCTGCCGCCCAATCAGCCCCTCGGGCGTGTAATGCCGGGTGATCTGCGCGGAAGAGCGTTTCTCCCCCAGATCGCCGCCAAAATCGACCCAGAGCTTGTAGGCAGGTTTGCGCGCCTCTGGGTAGGGTTCGGCGCGGGTGATGCGGCCGACGCGGATATCCACCTTTTCGAAATCGGCGTAGGTGATCGGATCGGTCATTTGCCCAGTTCCCGCCCCCGATCCGCCGCCGCCTTGACCGCACGGCGCAGCAGCGGGGGAAAGCCTGTGGCCTCGTCCATCAACACCGCCAGGGCGGCGGCTGTGGTGCCGCCGGGTGAGGTCACGTTGATGCGCAACTGGCTGGCGGGCTCGGGCGATTGATGCGCCAACTCACCCGCCCCGCAGACCGTGGCGCGGGCAAGTTGCATGGCAATCTCGGGCGACAGGCCCTCTGCCACGCCTGCAGCGGCCATCGCCTCGATCAGGTGGAACACATAAGCGGGGCCAGAGCCGGAAACGGCGGTGACGGCATCAATCTGATGCTCGCCGTCCAGTTCCACCACCTGACCCACCGCCCGCATCAAATCCCGTGCCAAGCTAAGGCCCGCAGCCCCGGCGAAAGCATTGGCGCAGATGCCGGTGATGCCGCGCCCAACCATTGCAGGCGTGTTGGGCATGGTGCGCACGATCGGGGTGCGATCCCCCAGAGCGGCCTCGAACGTGGCGATCGAGGTTCCGGCGGCGATGGACACGAACAGCGTCTGGCCATTGCCAAGGGCCTGCAACGCGGGCAGCGCCGCGCCCATCATCTGTGGCTTGACCGCCAGCAGCGCCACGGCGGGGGCCGGGGGCACGCCCTTGTTCAGATGCACCCCCGATGATTGCAGCCAATCGGTGGGGTTCGGCTCGATCACCCAGACCGAAGTTGCGGGCACACCCGCCGCAAGCCAGCCCGTCAGCAGGGCCGTCCCCATCTTGCCACATCCCAAAAGAACCAGCCCGTCCCGGGCCACCACATCCAGCGTCATCGAACACTCCCCTTTTGCGGGAAGGTTATGCGCGACCGTAGGCCTCGGCAATGGCGACTTTCATCGCATCGGCAGGGGATTTTTCAGCCCAGGAGACCAGTTGGAAGGCCGGGTAAAAGCGTTCGGCGGCCATCACCGCGCTGGAAATCAGCCGGTCGATCTGCTCTGGCCCGGCAATCTGCCCTCCGGCAAGGCACAGGCCATAGCGCCAGACCATCAGCTTTTGTTCGGACCAATAGGTGAAAGCACCGGTCCAGACCATGTCGTTGCAGCGGTTCAGCACATCGTACAGCGCGCCCATTTTGTCTGTGGGTGGCTCCATCTCGAACGTGCAGATCAGGCGCAGGGTTTCGTCCTGCGGCGACCAGGCCAGCGTCAGCGCGTAGGTGCGCCACTGGCCTTCCACCGCCATGGCAATCTGATCATCGGTGACACGATCAAACTCCCAGTCATGGTGGGCCGCCAGCGTCTCGACGATGTCGATCGGGTGCAGATCATCACTTGTCAGGAAATCTTCTGAAATCGACATGTCCCGGCCTCACAATAAAGCCTCAACTGGGACGCTTCCCACTAGAGGCTGGGTGCCCGGCAAGGTGCAGCGTTTGCCCGACTATGCCCTTACTAGATATGGTGTGCCGAAAGCGGAAGTCTGTAAAGCGTTTTCTGGCGAAATCTTCTGTGGGTAAGTTGGGTGTTGTGTAAGCGTCCGGTCTGACCGCTCTGCCGCGATGTGAGAGTGACGGATAGTGTCCGCTATAGATGGTGGACACTATGGTGCGGTTTTTATGCGTCGGACGAAGCGGCTTTGGACGGATGAAGAGAAGCGGTCGATCTGCTTTCAGACGGCTGCGCCGGGAGTCTCGGTCGCCCAGGTCGCGCGCCGTTATGCGGTGAACGCAAACATGGTCTTCAAGTGGTTGCGCGATCCGCGTTATGCACCGGAGGTTTCAGCATCTGCGGATGCCCCGCATTTCCTGCCTGTCGAAATCGTGGATCGTGTCCGTGGCGACGATGTGGTTGTGGCCGCGGACCCGGTGTCATCCCCTGGCATGATCGAGATCGAGCTTGCGGGTGGGCACCGGATGCGGATCAGCGGCGGGTATGATCCCGAAGCGCTGGTTCGGCTGATCCGGGGGCTATCGGCGTGATCCCGGTTCCGGCGAACACGCGGGTCTGGCTGGCGGCCGGGGTTACGGACATGCGCAAGGGGTTCACGGCGCTGGCGGCGCAAGCAGAGGCGGTGTTGAAGCAGGACCCGTTTGCCGGGCATCTCTTTGTCTTCCGGGGCCGTCGGGGCGATCTGGTCAAGGTGATCTGGTGGGACGGTCAGGGTGCCTGCATGTTCCTGAAGCGGCTGGAGAAGGGGCGGTTCGTCTGGCCCTCGGCAAAGGAGGGGAAGGTCGCCCTGACGCCAGCACAACTGGCGATGCTCTTGGAAGGGATCGACTGGCGGGCACCGCAGCGGACCTGGCGGCCCTTGGCAGCGGGATAATCTGCTCACCCTGCAATCAATGATTCCCACAAGAAATACAGTGGGATAAACTTCCCGCATGCTCGATCAGACCCTGACCTTGCCAGACGACCCAGAGGAGCTGCGCAGCTTCACCGCGCGGCTTCTGGCGGAGGTGAAGGCGCAAGCGGTCCTGATCGAGAAGCTGCGCCATCAGCTCGCGGGACACCGGGCGCACCGGTTCGGGGCCTCCTCCGAGACAGCGGAACAGCTTCAGTTGGCACTTGAGACCAGCGAGATTGCCGCTGCCGCGATGACGGCTCGGATGAAGTTGCCCGACATCGAGGAGAAGGACAAACCCAAGCGTCGTCCGATCCCCGACCACATTCCCCGGATGGAGGTCGAACTGACCCTGGGTGCCGATGACTGCGCCGATTGTGGCGGGCGCCTGCGTCGGATCGGCGAGGATGTGACCGAAGAACTGGAGTATGTGCCGGGCCGCTTCATCGTGAACCGGATTGTCCGCCCCCGGCTGACCTGCGCCTGCTGCGAGAAGTTTGTTCAGTCGCCGCTGCCGTCGCGGCCCATCGAACGTGG
>CAMFLG010000334.1 GCA_945957495.1 uncultured Pseudorhodobacter sp.
CGAGATCTACACTCGACTAGTCGTCGGCAGCGTTAGATGTGTATAAGAGACAGCTTTCACGCCGTAGCCCTTTTCGGCCGAGATCATGAAAGTCTTGGCGAAGGGAAAGGCCGTGTTCATCTTTTCGGCCAGCGCCAGCAGCACCTCTGCCTTGACGCGGTCGATCTTGTTGATGGCCAGCGCCACCTGCTGACCCTGTGGCACCTGATCCTTCAGGCGGTCGATGATCGCCTCGACCCCTTCGGTCAGGCCACGATGCGCCTCGATCAACAGTACGATGATGTCAGCATCCGCCGCGCCGCCCCAGGCGGCCTTGACCATGGCGCGGTCCAAACGGCGGCGCGGGCGGAACAGACCCGGAGTATCGACGAACACGATCTGCGCCTGCCCTTCCATCGCCACGCCGCGGATGCGGCTGCGGGTGGTCTGCACCTTATGCGTCACGATCGAGACTTTCGCCCCGACCATGCGGTTGAGCAGCGTGGATTTCCCGGCATTGGGTTCGCCGATCAGGGCGACAAAGCCGGCGCGGGTTCCGGGGGCGTCGGGCATACGGTCTTCAGTCATCCAAATTCTCCATCCGGGTCAACAAAGCCCGGGCTGCCATTTGTTCGGCGATGCGTTTCGATCCGGCGCGGGCGGTTTCGGCCGCGCCATTGGCCAGCCGGACCTCGACGGTGAACTGCGGCTGGTGGTCTGGGCCTTCACGGCCCTGTTCGGTGTAGGTGGGGGGCGGCATGGCGCGGGCCTGTGCCCATTCCTGCAGCGAGGTTTTGGGGTCGCGGGCGTCGCGGTCTACCGCGCCGATGCGGTCGCCCCACAGCCGCAGGATCAGCGCGCGGGCGGTGTCAAAACCGGCGTCCTGATAGACGGCGGCAATCACCGCCTCCATCGCGTCACCCAAGAGCGCCTCTTTGCGCCGCCCGCCCGACAGCATTTCCGAACGGCCAAGTTTCAACACGTCGCCCAGGCCGGTTTCGCGCGCAATTTCGGCGCAGGCCTCTTTGCGCACCAGCGCGTTGAAGCGGGGGGCAAGCTGGCCTTCGGACGCGGCGGTATCGGCAGACAGCAGCGCCTCGGCCATCACAAGGCCAAGCACGCGATCACCCAGAAATTCCAGCCGCTGGTTGTCGGGCCGGGTCGCAGAGGACAGCGAGGCGTGGGTGACAGCGCGCAGCAAGAGTTCCGGCTGGCGGAATGTGTGCCCGATGCGCGCCTCGAAGGCTTTGAGATCGGCCGAAAGCCTCAATGAACCGCCTTGAAGAAACGATCCGAACGCCAGGTCCAGAAATACAGCATCGACGCGCCTGCGGACGAGAAGATGATGCGGTCGGCGCGGCCGATCAGGTTTTCATAGGGCACAAAGCCGACACCGCCCACCGATTGCGGAAAGCGGCTGTCCTGGCTGTTGTCGCGGTTGTCGCCCATGAAGAAGTAGTGGCCTTCGGGCACGGTAAAGACATCGGTGTTGTCGGCGTAACCGTTGTTTTCGATGTTCAGGATGTCATGCACAACGCCGTTGGGCAGGGTTTCCTTATAACGCGAGCGGGTGCAGATCGCGCCATCGCCGACGGCGCCGTTTTCACAGCGCGGACGGTTGCCCATGGAACCCTGCGGGCCCATCACTTCCTCGAACGTGCCATCGGGCACCTGCGGCGCCATCGCGCCGTTGATGTAAAGCACACCGTCCTTCATCTGGATCTTGTCGCCCGGCAGGCCGATCAGGCGTTTGACGAAATCAGAGCCGTTGACCGGGTGGCGGAACACCACCACGTCGCCGCGTTCGGGTTCGCCGGACAGGCCCGGCACCAGAATGCGCCCCGAGATCGGGCACAGCGCGAAGGGGCAGGAATAGCGTGAATAGCCATAGGCCATCTTGTTGACGAAAACGAAGTCGCCGATCAGCAAGGTGTCCTTCATCGACTCGGACGGAATCCAGAAGGGTTGGAAGAACAGGGTGCGGAACAGACCCGCGATCAGCAGGGCGTAAACAACGGTTTTGATGGTTTCGACGATACCGCCGTCAGTTTTCGCCGCTTTGGCCATGGGTCCGCACTTTCCTGCTGTTTGGCCGCTACATGCGCGCCGCGCCACGGGGAGTCAAGTTGGCCCGGCAATCGGGCGCGCCTCGATGACGACAAATGCCTGTGCCCAGGGGGCATCATCGGTCAAAGTGACGTGAATGATCGCCTCGTGCCCGGGCGGGGTCATGGCGGCCAGCCGTTCGGCGGCCCAGCCGGTGACGTGCATCACGGGTTGGCCAGTGCGCAGGTTGGAAACCGCCATGTCCTTCCAGGAAATGCCCATGCGCAGGCCGGTGCCCAGCGCCTTGGAGCAGGCCTCTTTCGCGGCCCAGCGTTTGGCATAGGTGGCGGCAATGGCGCGCGGTCGGCCTTCGGCCTTGCGTTGTTCGCGTTCGGTATAGACGCGGTTCTTGAAACGGTCGCCGTGCCGGGCAAGAACGCCTTCGATCCGGTCAATGTTGCAAAGGTCGGTGCCGATGCCAAGGATCATGGGTTGGGTTCCGCGGATGCAATCGGATCGGATGGCTGGTCGCATCCGGGGAATGGGCACCCCACCGCATCTGGCGGAGGGGCGCAGGATAAATCAGGCCTTTTCGCCCGAATGCCACAGGAACAGGGCCGCAACGCCATCCGAGATCAGTTCGATGCCCAGAAGGAAGCCCAGAACCCAAGGCGCGGCGCCCAGGATGTTGCCCATGAACATCACGCCCAGAACCACCGACAGCAGGCCCGATACCATGACCCAGCCGCCCAGACCGACCGAGCGCAGCGACCAGCCGACGACAAGTTTGGCAATGCCCGAGGCGACGAAGGACAACGCCACAACGATGGTCAGGGTCACAAGACCTTCCAGCGGGTTGCCGCGCAGGACGAAGCCGATCCAGATCATCACAAGCGCCAGCAGGATCAGCCAGATACGGTTGCCGCCCTTGGCATCGCGGAAGGCAGAAATCAGTTGCAGCACACCCAGGATCATAAAGCTCCATGCAGCAAATACGACAACGGCCAAAGAGGCTGGGAATGGATTCATCAGCGCCAGAACACCGGCGGCAATCATCAGCAGACCCATGATCAGGGTCCAAATTGAACGTTTCATCGCATACTCCAAAAGGGTTCAACCTGCGCGCACAATGCCTTGAGCGGGTGCATTACCGCAAGCGGTTTTCTGCCGATGCCGTCAGGTCAGGCCACGCGCCATATCCATGCGGCGGCGCATTTCGCCGATTGCGGCATCCAGACCGATGAACACCGCCTCGCCGATCAGGAAATGGCCGATGTTCAGTTCCATCACCTCTGGCATCGCGGCGACGGGGGCGACGTTTTCATAGGTCAGGCCGTGGCCGGCATGTACCTCTAGCCCCAGCGCGTGCGCGAATGTAGCCCCTTTGCGCAGGGCGGCAAGTTCGGCCTCTGCCTCGGCGTAGCGGCCCTCGGCGTGCAGGTCGGAATAATGGCCTGTGTGCAGTTCCACCACGGCGGCGCCAATGCGTGCAGAAGCCTCGATCTGGCGGGGGTCGTGGCCGATGAACATCGACACGCGGCACCCGGCCTCGCGCAGCGGGGCGATGTAATGGGCAAGGCGGTTTTCATCACCCGCCACGTCCAGACCGCCCTCGGTGGTGCGTTCTTCACGCTTTTCGGGCACAAGGCAGACGGCATGCGGTTTCAGGCGCAGCACGATGGCGGCCATTTCATCGGTGGCGGCACATTCGAAGTTCAGGGGAATGCGAGTGCCTGCGCGCAGCGCGTCCATATCGGCGTCGCGGATGTGGCGGCGGTCTTCGCGCAGATGCGCGGTGATGCCGTCGGCCCCGGCAGCCTCTGCCAGAAGGGCGGCGCGCAAGGGGTCTGGCCAGGCCGATCCGCGCGCGTTGCGCAAGGTCGCAACATGGTCGATGTTCACACCCAGCCGCAGTTTACCCATTGGCGTCATAGCCGTTCTCCCTTTGCCTTCCCGCTTGTTCAGGGGGTCTTGTCGTCAGTGTCTGCGCGGTCGTCATCCGCATCGCCCTTGGGCCGGAAGCGCGCCTTGGCCTCTGCCAGCGCCGCACGCAGTTTACGCCGCCGTTCGGCCCGATCCCGTGATTTTGCCGCCCGCGCCTTTTGATAGGCCTCTACCAGCGGAATGGTGATGTAATAAAAAAGCGCGCTGAGCAAGAAGCCAGGGATCACTGCACCAATGAAATAGGGCAGATAGATGGTGTGCCAGAACTGTTGTAGCCCTTCCCAATGCGCGGTTTCATCGGTGAAGATGGAACGGACATTGTGC
>CAMFLG010000335.1 GCA_945957495.1 uncultured Pseudorhodobacter sp.
CAGCAGCACCGCCGCCAACCCAGCCGCCGCCGATTCCAACACGCCTTCCGCCGAGGGGCGATCCATGGGCGCCAGCAACCACAGCGCGGCGACAAAGGCTGCAATCACCCCACCGAAGGCCAGCAACACCTGCCCCAAGGGCGCAATCATCGCCCAATCGATGCCGGGATTGCCAAACAGCCGGAACCACAGCACCGCCGCGCCGATCTGAATGAAAAACCGCATCTCGGGCAGATCAAAGCGCCGGTCCAACCCCGCTGCCACCACAACCAGAACCGCCAGTGCCAGTGTCAGCGCAACGCTCGTGGCCACCAGAAACAGCGCCAGTGCGATCAAAGACATCGCCGACAAGGTTGCCCAGGCAAAGCGGCGGTGTGCCGCGCCATCCGCCTTGGCGTAGCGCAGGGCCAAAACCACCATCGCTGCCGCCAGCGCGATGATATGCAGCGCCCAAGGATAGACGCCAATCACCCGCCCGGGCTGCCACAGCAGATCCAGCGTCGCCGCCGTCACCGGCGCAAGCAGCGCCGCCATCCCCGTGTCCGCCATGCGCAACGGCCCCGGCCGGAACGACCGCCACGCAAAGGCCGCACCCATCGCCGCCGCCATCAACAACAGAAAACTAACCGTCCCAGGCGCCGCCGTTTCCGGCCCGCGCAGGTCTATCGCCTGGGCCAGATAGGCCCCCTGAATCGGCAGTTTGTCAAAACCCTGCAAGATCAGGCTGATCACAAAGCCCAAGCCCGGCAGATAGGCCAGATCAACCAGCGCCCCTGCCCGCTCTGCCCACAACACATAGGCCAGCGCCAGCAGCGTCAGTGCCAGCAGCGCCAGCATCGCCTCGCCTTCAGGCCGATGCGCCATTGCGAGCAGGCCCAGCACCGATGCCAGCATCGCCCCGGCGGCCAGCCGTGCCGGAAACGGCGGCCAGACCACCCCTGCGCGACGTGTCAGCGCCAGAACCACCGGCATTCCCTCCAGCCGCGGCACCAGTTGGAACAGCGGCAGCACCGTCGCCAGCACCACCAGCCCGATCATCGCGGCAATCCACCCCGGCGCGCCCGCCCCGCCCAACAGCAGCAGGGCGCATCCACCATAACCCAGCACCAGCGCCAACACCGAAACCCAGGCCCAGCGCCGCACCGCGTCCACCGCCAGCCCGACCGCCGCAATCAAGGCAAAATAGCCATACAACCACGGCCCCGCCGTCTGCCCACCCGCCACGATAAAGGGGGCCGAGGCTGCCCCCAACAACCCGATAGACACCAACAGCGGCCCGTAAAACCAGCCCAACACCACCGCCAGCGCCGCTGTCAGCAAATGCCCCGCGAAGGCCATTTCTGGCCCGATCAGCCCATAAAGCTGCCGTGCCGCAAGGATCGCCGCAAAGATCGAAACCAACCCCGCGCCCGAAAACACCGATGGCAGCAATGCAGACCGATGCGGCCCCTCGTCACCCGTCCGGCGGCGCATTCCTTCGCCAACCGCCAACAGAATTGCCCCAAAGATCAGCGCGGCACTCACCCGGGCCACGGGGGGCAACAGGCCGTTTTCCACGCCATATTGCACAAAGAACACGCCCGCCAAGGCCAGGGACAGGGCCGACAGCGCATAGACCCAATTCAGTTTCAGCCACTCGGTCAGCGCCGAAACCCGATCCGCACGCATGACCAGAGGGCGATTCTGATCCGGGGCCACTTGGGCAGCCATCGCAGGTGGCACAGGGTCTGCCGTCTGCCCGGCCGATTTGGTGGCGCGATCCCACGGCGACGGGGGTGCCGCCGGGGCGGGTTCGACTGGGGCGGGCTCGGCTGGGGAAACCGCAGGGGCCAACACCGCCTCCGGCTCTGCCCGCACCGCCTCGGCCATAACCTCAACAGGCGCTGCGGCCTGCGTTGCAGGACTTGGCACAGATGCCATCAGCGCCACCCGCCGTTCCAACTCGGCCAGCCGCCTGCGCAAGCGACCATGCCCGATCAGCAACCCGATTACCGCCACAGGAATGGCCAAGGCGACCAGCCCCAACAAGACAAGTATCGTGTCCATCCGCCGCCCCCTTGGCCCTTTTGGGCAAGCCTATGCGTTTTGAAACGGGCTGCACAGGGTCAAACGCGGCCCCATCTCCAAGCCTCGCATGGCGAACCCGTTGCCCCCACCCCATCGTGCATATTCCGTCTGCCCCCATTCCGTTCTAAGCTTGCAACAGCGAAAGAGGTGCCCGATGCAAGAACCTTCCCTCAACGTCCTTGGCGGCCCGCTGCAGCCTTGCTCGACCCAACCGATGACCGGGTTCTTCCGCGATGGCTGCTGCAACACCGGCCCGATGGATCAAGGCCTGCACACGGTCTGTGTGGAGGTGACGGCGGAATTTCTGGCCTATTCGAAATACCTTGGCAACGATCTGTCCACCCCGCGCCCGGAATATGGCTTTGCCGGGCTGAAACCCGGCGATTGCTGGTGCCTGTGCGCCGCACGGTTCCTGCAGGCGCATCAGGAAGGCGTCGCCCCCCGGCTGCGACTGGCCGCCACCCACAAGCGCACGCTGGACGTGGTTCCGCTGCGCATCCTGCAGCTTTATGCCGACCGCTGATCCATCACTGGCGGCAGTCGAAGGCTGCCCGCGTCATCGCGCATCAGGTCTTCGATGAACAACGACAACAGCTGCGACCGTCCGCTGACCCCCGCCTTGCGATAAATCGCATTGGTCTGCGCCTTGACGGTGCCTTCAGAGGTGTTGCGCAGCCCGGCAATCTCGCTCGTAGACATGCCCTTGATGGCGAACAGGGCCACATCCTTTTCCGCCGGTGTCAGCGCCCATTCGTCAAACCGTTCCGCCAACAGCGTCATGAACGCCCCCGAGGCGCGCCGCAGCCGCTCCTCCGCCAGATTGCGTTCCCGAAACGCCCGCCGCAGGGAAAACCCGCCCAGAACCAACCCGATCACCAGCCCGAATGCGGCCCAGATCTCCAACAGCTCGCGCAATTCCCAAGGCATTGGCGTCGTCGTAAAACCTACGAAAGACGACAGAATATCGGATACGAAGAAAAAGGCGCATAATGCCTGCAGCACAAAGATCGCAAGGATCAGAACGGGTCGCCTCATTTCGCCACCCGATCCGTTGCAGGGCCATTCAGACGCCGCACTTCAAACGCCACGCCAGTCACTCGTCTTCTTTCTCGTTGTCATGATCGCCGCTGCCAGAGCCGTGACCGCTGCCACTGGACCCGCTGCTGCCAGACCCGCTGGATCCGCTGCCCCCCGAACTGCCGCTACCCGAACCGTTTGATCCGCTGCCCCCCGATCCACTGTTGGAACCGCTGTCGTCCGACCCTTCATCGTCGTCGCCGCCATCATCATCGCCGCCATCATCGGACGATCCGCCAGACCCCGATGAACCGGCACTCGATGTGCCCGATGCCCGCTCGATCTGCGGCGCAGCCGTGCCGTTGCTGGTGAAAACAACGTCGCGCAACACCTCGCCGGTGCGCGGGTTCAGGATGATCTCGCGCCGGGTATCGCCCAAAACCGCCAAGATCCGGATGCGACCCAAAAGCGTGCGTTCCACCACGATATCGCTGTATCCTTGATCACGCAGTTGCGCGACGACAGCGTCCTGAAAGGTCGCCGCGGCGGCATGGCCCGCAAGGGCCACGCTGCATCCCAATCCCAGCAAAAAGCTTCGCCGATCCATCTTCGGTTCCTTGCGGGGCATCACCCGCCCAAGTCGCAAACAGGGAAAACGGCCACCTTGAACCCTAAGATGGCCGCAGTTGTCGAAATGTTACCCGAAATCAGTCATCGTCGCCAGAGTCATGCGAGCTGCCATGGCTTTCATGGCTGTCAGAGCCATGGTCATCGCCAGAATCGTGACCGCTGCTGTCATCGCTGCCGCTGCTGGAACCGCTGCCGCTGTTGGCGCTGCTGCCGCTGTCCGGACCCGAATGATCATCATCGCTGTCGTCATCGGCACCAGAGCCGCCGTGATCATCGTTGCTGTCATCGGTGGCATTGTCGTCGTTGTCATCGCTGCCGGGCTGATCCTCGAAATCATCGCCGACGTTGTTGACCTCTACCCCGGACTGCCCCGCCTCGCCCGCCGCAACCTTGTGCGATTCCGACGACAGAACATCGCCCGTGGCCTTGTCATAGATGGCCTCAACCTTGACGCCTTCCTTGATCGCTTCAACCTTGATCTGGGTCGGCCCGTCCTTGACCTCGATATAGGTAAAGGCTGCGTCCTGATAGGATTTCACCACATCCTCTGCGGTGATGGCCGCTGCAGCCATGCTTGCG
>CAMFLG010000336.1 GCA_945957495.1 uncultured Pseudorhodobacter sp.
CATGATCTGCTTGTTGCGCAGCGCCTGGATGAAGCGGTACATGAACTGTTCGGCGGACAGGTACAGCACGCGCAGATGCGGTTGGCGGGCCTGCAATTCATGGGCGATGGCGTGCATCAGGTGGGTTTTGCCCAAGCCGACGCCACCATACAGAAACAGCGGGTTGAAGGTGGTCGGGCCGCCTTCGGCGACGCGGCGCGCGGCGGCATGGGCCAGTTCGTTGGGTTTGCCGACAACGAAACTGTCAAAGGTAAAGCGCGCATCCAGCGCGGCACCCGGCAGATCCTCATCCCCGCGCGGACGGCTGGCGGCTTTGGTAGCGGCGCGCGGGGCGGTCTTGGACGATTCCTTGGCCACGGCCATCGGCGCGCGGTTGGGCACAAAGAATTCCACCCGGCCAGCGGGCTGACCCGCCGCGTTGAGTTGCGACAGGATATGATCTGCAAAATTGCGCTGCACCCAGTCGCCGAAAAACGTCGTCGGCACTTCGAATCGTGCCACGCCACCGGAAAGCTCTGCAAATTGCAGCGGCTCGATCCAGCTGACATAGTTATTCTTGCCGATTCGCTTTTCCAGCGAGTCTTTCACCCTGCCCCAGGCTTCGTTCGTCATTCTTTTTTCGTCCCCAAGCGTCTTATCTTCCAGGGAAGCCCCGGACACGCTTCACCTTTTGTCCAGCCCTGCGGCAAACCGCCGGGACCGGTGCCTTGGACACATGGGCACACGCCAACCTTGAACGGTTGATCCCGGCCCTATGCCCGACGGCAATGGGAGAGCACAGCACAACCAAGCCTTACCGGTGACACCGATAAAGACAGTCGCACAGCTGTTGGCCATATTGGCGCATACAGTACAACATATTGATCCCAAACAGAAAATTTGCCGAAAGGAAGTTACGACTTGGCAGCGGCCCTTACAACGATTCTGTTTGCGATTGCGTTTTGTCCCCCAGACGAAGTGAATCGCAAGGCCAAGCTACCAAGGGCGAGAGAGGCTCTGCAACCGAACTTGTCGCTTGACAGGACTTTGGCCGACCGAATCCTTTTGCCTGTGCAAAATGGCAACGCGTGTCTGGATCGGTTCTAAATTCTGCCGCAATATCCGCAACTTCGCCGCAACGCAGCGTAATAAAATTACCAAGGGCGCAGCCGTTGCCAACTGCGCCCTTGGGGAAATTCAGATTTGGTCAGGATCAGGCGGAGGCTTGACCCAGCGCCTTCACGCGCGAGGCGAGGCGCGAGATTTTGCGCGACACGGTGTTCTTGTGCAGCACACCTTTGGTAACGCCGCGGGCCAGTTCCGGCTGTGCATTTTTCAGGGCAAGCGCGGCTGCGTCCTGGTTGCCAGAGGCCAGAGCCTCTTCCACTTTGCGCAGGAAGGTACGGATGCGCGAGCGGCGGGCCTTGTTGATGTCTTGACGGGCATCGGCCTGACGGGCGCGTTTTTTGGACTGGGCAGTATTTGCCATGTGGTTTGGTTCCCTAGGGTCTGGGTCTGTTGCAATATGTCGCGCGAAAACCCCAAGGCCCCCTCAAAGATGAAGGGATGATTCTTGCCAAAGCGGGCCCACACGCATGTAAGGCTGGCCTATAGGGCAGTTGGCGCAGAAAGAAAACAGGAAAACGTCAACGGTCGTTGAACTTTGCCGGGCGTTTTTCGATGAAGGCGGCCATGCCCTCTTTCTGATCTGCGGTTGCGAACATCGCGTGGAAGAGGCGGCGTTCATGCAAGACGCCCTCGCGCAGGTTGGTTTCCTGCGCGCGGTTGACGGCCTCTTTCGCGGCACGCAGGGCGACGGCGGATTTCGCGGCGATCTTGCCTGCGGTTTTCAGCGCATCGTCAACAAGGTCTGCTGCGGGCACGATACGAGCAACCAACCCAGCACGCTCTGCCTCGGCGGCGTCCATGAAGCGCCCGGTCAGGTGCAGTTCCATCGACTTGGCTTTACCCACCGCGCGGGTCAGACGCTGAGTTCCACCCATGCCCGCGATGATGCCAAGGTTGATCTCTGGTTGACCAAATTTGGCGGTGTCGGCGGCCAGAATGAAATCGCACATCATCGCCAGCTCGCAGCCACCGCCCAAGCAAAAGCCCGCGACCGCCGCGATGATGGGTTTGCGCACGCGCAGGATTGCTTCGGATTCTGGGCCGTAAAGATCGCCCATGAACACGTCAGCATAGGATTTGTCGGCCATTTCCTTGACATCCGCCCCGGCGGCGAAGGCCTTTTCCGAACCGGTGATCACGATGCATCGCACGGCATCATCGCTGTCCATTGCCGTCAAAGCGGAGGACAATTCCTGCATCAGGTGCAGATTCAGCGCGTTCAGCGCCTCTGGCCGGTTGAGGCGGATGAGGGCGACGTGATCTTTCACGTCAACGATCAGCGTTTTATACGGCATCAGACCCTCCTGTTTCTGCCTAGGTATCAGGCAGTTCAGCTTTGGCAAGTGGGGCAAAAGAAAGAGGAGCGCCCCGATTGCACGATGCGGGCAATGGTCGCGGTGCAGCCGGGCGTCAGGCAGGGCTGCCCCTCGCGGCCATAAACGGCGAAGGCCTTTTGGAAATAGCCCAATTCGCCATCGGTGCGGCGGTAGTCCTTTAAGGAGGAGCCGCCCGCCTCGATCGCCTCTGCCAGCACCTCGCGAATGATGGGCACCAGGGCGCCGGAGTTTTCGATGGACCCAGCGCGGCGGGTGGGGGCGATGCGGGCGCGGTAAAGGGTTTCGCAGACATAGATATTGCCCAGACCCGCAACCAGATGCTGATCCAGCAGCGCAGATTTGATCGGGGTGTTCCGGCCCTGCAACCGGGCCGCAAGATAGGGTTCATCAAAGGTATTGCCCAAGGGTTCCGGGCCGATTTCGGCCAGCAACGGGTGATCTTCGGCCGTGGCGGTGAGCAAAAGATCCATCGCGCCAAAGCGGCGGGCGTCGTTGAAGGTGACGCGCGCGCCATCCGACAGGTGCAGCACGACATGATCGTGCTTTTCCGGCGCGGGATGGTCGTGGAAAAACTGGCCCAGCGTGATGCCCGACACAAGCATCCGCCCCGACATGCCAAGG
Organism: uncultured Pseudorhodobacter sp.; assembly: GCA_945957495.1. Classification (GTDB taxonomy): domain Bacteria; phylum Pseudomonadota; class Alphaproteobacteria; order Rhodobacterales; family Rhodobacteraceae; genus Cypionkella. The sequence goes on from CAMFLG010000336.1 coordinate 3,066, forward strand.
TGGATCAGCAGGGTTTCGCCCGAGGACAGATCGGCCAACAGGTATTTCGACCGCCGCCGCAGCGCGAGGACGCGCTTTCCGGTCAGCCGTTCGGCCATATTGACGGGCAGAGGCCAGCGCAGATCGGGGCGGTTCACCTCGGCGCGTTCGATTACGCGGCCCTCCATCGCGGGCAAAAGGCCGCGCCGGACGGTTTCAACTTCGGGCAATTCGGGCATATCGTTCTCGGACAGATCGGCGCATTGAGGCCGCGGGGGTTGCTGCCTATAAGGGGGCTGCAACGACAGGACGCAAGTGATGAACGACAGCACAACGCATTTCGGCTTTCAGACCGTGCCCGAAGATGAAAAGGCCGGGATGGTGCATGGCGTGTTTACCCGCGTGGCCAGCAAATACGACATCATGAATGACGTTATGTCGGGCGGTGTGCATCGGCTGTGGAAAGACGCGATGATGGATTGGCTTGCGCCCCGGCCCGGCCAAAAGCTGCTGGATGTGGCGGGCGGCACTGGCGACGTGGCGTTCCGGTTTCTGAACCGCGCCGCCGGAGCCACGGCGACGGTGCTGGACATGACGGAATCGATGTTGGTTTCCGGGCGGCAGCGGGCCGAGGCCGACAAGATGTCTGAGCGGCTGAACTGGGTCGTGGGCGATGCGATGGCGCTGCCCTTTGCCGACAATTCCTTTGATGTTTACACAATTTCTTTCGGCATCCGGAACGTGGTGCGGATCGCGGATGCGCTGCGCGAGGCTTACCGGGTGCTGCGCCCCGGAGGGCGGTTGATGGTGCTGGAGTTTTCCCGCATTCCCAACGATTTGGCGCAATGGGCCTATGACCGCTATTCGTTCAACGTGATCCCGGTGATGGGCCAGATCATCGCTGGCGATCGCGAGTCCTATCAGTATCTGGTGGAATCGATCCGCAAGTTCCCTGACCAGGATACGTTTGCCACGATGATCCGGCAGGCGGGATTCGGCCAGGTGAAATACCGTAATCTGACCATGGGCGTGGCGGCGCTGCATTCGGGCTGGAAACTGTGAGGGGGCCGCATAACCTTTGGCGGCTGATCCGCACCGGGGCGACGTTCGAGCGCACGGGTGCGATGGCGGTAGCGTTGGAGGCGATGCAGGTCACGCCGCGCCTGCGCTTTGCGGCAAGGATGCTGGGCTGGCCGTTCAAATGGCTGGGGTTGAAGGGCGATGTGACCC
>CAMFLG010000337.1 GCA_945957495.1 uncultured Pseudorhodobacter sp.
CGACCACTATCAACCCCAAGGACTCTCGTTATGAACGAGGGACGACCGGGGGGCAGGTCAGTTTCCTTTTTAGATCATGGGTTTGCGGGGTATCATTTACGCTTTGTTAAGGGTTTGCCCCCCTTGCCCGGAATCAAGGGCGAAGCCCGCCGGGCCGCGCCCGACCTCCCGCCGGGAGGGCGCGATTTGAGCGGTTGCCAGCAGAAATTCGGTGGGATTTGGGGAGGCATAAAGCGCCTAAAACACGGGTCGGCGCGCCATCCCGAGGTCGGGCGCTGCCCTGTGTGGGGTGAAATGAAGCAAGTGTGTAATTTCGCGGAGATCGAGGTGCGTCACACCTTAATTGAACCGGACAAATACGCTTCCACGCTGCTCAGCTTAAGGCCGTTCACCCCAAGTTTCGCTTTCACAGTCGCCGCGTCACTTTGAATGTTGACGATCTCTCGCTCGATCTCTTCAAGATCTGACAAATCAAGTCGCAGCGATACAACGCTTCCCTCTACCTGCGTTGGCTTTGTCTGAATCTGATTACGACCGGAAAGGTACAAACAGTGACCTCCTGATGCCATTCCGAACCATCCGAATTTTCCGAAAAGGCGGTGTGCGAAGAACAGCCCATAGCCTGCGTTGTCCCAGTCGCTCTTTTGAAAGCTTGGTTTCTTCCTATGCAACTTTGCTTTCGAAGACACGCCCGGCATGAGGCTATAAAGTAGAGCGCTGCGATCGCTCAAATCGTCGAATCTCTTATCCTCTGACAGAGACTTCGAGAAACCCACGCCCCGATCAGATATGCATATTTCAACCAAATCTCGCTTGGGCCAATACTGAGCGCAAAAAGATGCGCGATCTGCCCCTGAGTGCTCAAAAACATTTCGAAAAATTTCTCGAAAAGAAACGGCAAGGACACTTTGCAACCTTGGAGATCTTCGTTGAGAAGCAACCTCGGCTATCCGCTCGCGCTCTATTTGAATGGCGTCGCCGAGGTGAATAGATTTCTGCTGAGCAGATTTTTCTAAGGCATCTCTTTCCAGTGTACTCATAGGATAGTAACTTTGGCCGCCAAAAGCACCTTGCGGATAGGGGCTGCCCTTCAAATTTAGCGCATCCGAAAAACCAAGGTTATTTGCGTAGGAATGGCGTTTGAGCCCAAAGAACTCCTGTTTTTCGCTAACATGAGTACGACCCCGAAAGCGGCATGTCTTTGCGAGCATGACCATGCTGGTCGGAGTGAACATTCTAACATGGGACGTTTTGAAAGATATCTTTTCTCTTTCTGGCGCGTCACCTACCTGTTTGGCAAACGCGCAAAGGTCCAAGAACTGCACACTATTTGGAAAGTGAAACGAATTCATGCGTCAAAAGACCGCCAAAATTTACAACAATAGATTGACTTGCTTGCCACTTCACAAGCCTCCGGCTTGAATATCGCCCGCCCAACACCCCACCGCGTGGGCACGCGATTGGCTGCGGCATTCGCTTTCGCCCACCCACCCTAAAAGAGGACAGCTTAGCTGTCCATCTTCAACGCGCTAATAAACGCCTCCTGCGGAATCTCCACCTTGCCGAACTGGCGCATCCGCTTTTTCCCGGCTTTCTGCTTTTCCAGAAGTTTCTTCTTCCGGCTGGCGTCGCCGCCGTAGCATTTTGCCGTCACGTCCTTGCGCATGGCCGACAACGTCTCACGCGCGATCACGCGGGAGCCGATGGCGGCCTGAATCGGGATCTTGAACATGTGGCGGGGGATCAGGTCTTTCAGCTTTTCGACCATGGCGCGGCCGCGGGCCTCTGCCCTGTCGCGGTGAACCATCATCGACAGCGCGTCCACCGGCTCTTCGTTCACAAGGATCGACATTTTGACCAGATTGTCCTCGCGGTATTCCGACAGGGTATAGTCAAAGCTGGCATAGCCCTGCGTCACCGATTTCAGCCGGTCGTAGAAATCGAACACCACTTCGGCCAGGGGCAGGTCGTAGACCACCATGGCACGGGCGCCGGCGTAAGACAGGTCCAGCTGGATGCCGCGACGGTCCTGACACAGCTTCAGCACATCGCCCAGATAGTCGTCGGGCACCATGATGGTGGCCTTGATGCGCGGTTCTTCGATGTGATCGACGAAGGTAAGGTCGGGCATGTCGGCGGGGTTGTGCAGATCCATCACCGTGCCGTCCTTCATGTAGAGTTTGAAGACGACAGAGGGGGCGGTGGTGATCAGGTCGATGTCATATTCGCGTTCCAGCCGGTCGCGGATAACCTCAAGGTGCAGAAGGCCCAGGAAGCCGCAGCGGAAACCAAAGCCCAGCGCGGCAGAGGTTTCCATCTCGGTGCTGAAAGAGGCGTCGTTCAGCGACAGTTTCTCGATCGCGTCGCGCAGGTTTTCGAATTCGTTGGCGTCCACCGGGAACAGGCCGCAGAACACCACCGGTTGCGCGGGTTTGAAGCCCGGCAGCGGGGTTTCGCAGCCCTTGCGTTCGGTGGTGATGGTGTCGCCGACGCGGGTGTCGCGCACCTGTTTGATCGAGCCGGTCCAGATGCCGATTTCGCCCGGCCCCAGTTCGGCGATATCAACCATCTGGGGTTTTAGGACGGCGAGTTTATCGACGCCGTAGACGGCATTGGTCTGCATCATGCGGATGCGGTCGCCCTTGCGGATCACCCCGTCGATGACGCGGATCATGACGACAACGCCAAGGTAGGGGTCGTACCAGCTGTCCACCAGCATCGCCTTCAAGGGGGCATCGCGGTCGCCCTTGGGGGCGGGCAGGCGGGTGACGATGGCCTCTAGCACATCGGGGATGCCAAGGCCGGATTTGGCAGAGATCAGGATGGCGTCAGAGGCGTCAAGGCCGATGACATCCTCGATCTGTTGCTTGATGCGGTCGGGTTCGGCGGCGGGCAGGTCGATCTTGTTCAGCACCGGCACGATTTCGTGGCCCGCGTCCAGCGCCTGATAGACGTTGGCCAGCGTTTGCGCCTCGACCCCCTGGCTTGCGTCCACCACCAGAAGCGAGCCTTCGACGGCGCGCATCGAACGCGAGACTTCATAGGCAAAGTCAACGTGGCCGGGGGTGTCGATCAGGTTCAGGATGTAGGTCTTGCCATCCTTGGCCGCATAGTCGATGCGCACGGTGTTGGCCTTGATGGTGATGCCACGCTCCCGCTCGATATCCATGCTGTCCAGCAGCTGGGCCTTCATGTCGCGGTCGGCGACCGTGCCCGTTGACTGGATCAACCGGTCGGCAAGAGTGGATTTGCCGTGGTCGATATGCGCCACGATGGAGAAGTTGCGGATGAGATCAAGCTGGGTCATGCGCGCGATATAGCGGGTTGCAAGGGGTGGGGGAAGGGGTCTTGCGGCGCGATGGGTGTGCGGCGGCGGGCAAGGGGTGGCCCCCTGCCCTGCCCGTGCAGTGAAACGGGTCAGTTGATCTCGCGCAGGCACCAGCGCAAGAGGCCCAAAGTGCCGGTCATGATGTAGGCGTCGGTCTTTACCTTGGCGAGGGTGAGGTTGTATTCGGTGACGCGCGCGGCGTCGTAATTGTATTTCACCGCCAGCGCGCTTGTCGCGGTCAGGCCGGTAAAGGCGCGCAGGGCAGCGTGGGCGCGGACATAGCCGATCAGGGTGCCGCGCGGGGGCATGAAGTCTTCAAGTTTGACGCAGGCGTCGAACATGTTCTTTTCAACACCCGGGGCACCGACGTAGGCCCAGGTTGCCGAACTGGGTTGCCATTTCAGGATGGAGTAATCGGCAGTGTTGCCCGAAGGGGTGACGGCCACGGGCAGGGCCTTGAACTTGATGTCGGCGTGTTTGACCGTCAGTTTGCGCACGATCTGTTCGGTGTAGGAATCCGCATAGCCGACCTGGCGGTGACGGGCGTTGCAGGTCAGGATTTCGATGGTTTTCAGGCTGGGATTGAGCTTTTTCCACGCCGCGATCAGATCGACAAATTTAGTTGAATCCAGCCCGCAAAACGCGGCAGGGTTGCCGTGGCCCCAGAACACCAGCGTTTCAAGGTTGAGCCGCTTGCTGGGCGCGGTCTTGATCGACTGTGCGACGGTCAGATAGGTTGTGGCCAAGGCCCTTGCGCGTTTTTCATGGTCGTCCTCGCCCCAAATGATAAGTGCCGCCATCGTCGTCTCCTGAAAATGTTGTCATAAATCAATGGGCTTTGCACAAGTCCGGGCGAACGTGCAAAGCAGGCACTTCTTGGCACAAAAGGCCAAAACGGCCAAGCGATTTGAAGATCGTCTGAAAACGCGCGCCCACCAAGG
>CAMFLG010000338.1 GCA_945957495.1 uncultured Pseudorhodobacter sp.
CATTACGGCACCGGAAACTATCACCCGATCACGGCCAAGGTTTACACCGACCTGTCGTTCTTTACCTGCGATGCCGCCTTGGGGCGCGATGCCACGCGGGTGTTCAACTATCTGTCGGGCTATGTGCAGCCGCAGGGGCTTGAAAACCTTGCGATTTCGCCGATCACCCTGAAGCCGCGCCTGTTAGAATTGATCGCGGCAGAGGCGGAACACGCCCGCGCGGGACGCCCGGCAGAGATCTGGGGCAAGGTCAATTCGATGATCGACCCGGATGTGATCGACGCCTTCTATGCCGCCTCTCAGGCGGGGGTGAAGGTCAGCCTTGTGGTGCGCGGCATCTGCGGCTTGCGCCCCGGCATCAAGGGCCTGTCGGAAAACATCCGCGTCAAATCCATCGTCGGGCGGTTTCTGGAACATTCGCGCATCGTCTGTTTCGGCAACGGCCACGGGTTGCCCTCCAAGGATGCGCGGGTGTTCATTTCCTCTGCCGACTGGATGGGCCGCAACCTGACCCGCCGCGTTGAAACCCTGATCGAGATTCACAACGCCACCGTCAAGGCGCAGATCGTCGGGCAGATCATGGCCGCCAATCTGGCGGACGAGGCGCAAAGCTGGGTCTTGCAACCCAGCGGTGCATATAAACGCGACCTTTCGCCCATGGACGGGACGGCCTTCAACTGTCACCGTTTCTTTATGGAGAATCCCTCGCTGTCGGGCCGTGGTACGGCGGGCGCGAAGGACGTACAAAAACTGGCCTGACAGGATTTCGTCCCGATGATTGATGAGCATGACGATGACCATGGCCCCTTTGGACGGGCTTTGTTCGACGATCCGTCCGCGCGCGCGCTCAGCCGGGTGGGGGTGGTGGACGTGGGGTCAAACTCTGTGCGGATGGTGGTGTTCGACGGCGCCGCCCGCTCGCCTGCCTATTTCTACAACGAAAAGATCATGTGCGGCCTTGGCAAGGGGCTGGTGGAAACCGGCTTTCTGAACCCCGAGGGGCGCCGCCGGGCGCTGGCAGCGTTGAAACGGTTTTCGTTGCTGGCCAAGGGGATGGGGATTGATACCCTGACCGTGGTGGCCACCGCCGCCACGCGCGAGGCCAAGGATGGCCCGGCGTTTCAGGCCGAGGTTCTGGCCACCACCGGGCTGAAACTCTGGGTGGTGGACGGCGATGAGGAGGCGCGGCTTTCGGCGCAGGGGGTTCTGCTGGGCTGGCCTGATGCCAAGGGCATCGTGTGCGATATGGGCGGCAACTCTATGGAACTGGCCACCATCGGCGGTGGCCGCGTTGGCACCCGCGTTTCAACTCAGCTTGGCCCTTTCCGGCTGTTGCAGGTCGGCGATACGCCGAAGAAACGCGCGGCCCACATCGACCGCATCCTGAAATCCTGTCAGGCACAGCTGAAATCCGAAGGCGAGCGGATCTATCTGGTCGGCGGATCATGGCGGGTGATTGCCCGTCTGGATATGGAGCGGCGGAATTACCCGCTGACCGTGCTGCACGAATACCGCATGACGCCCAAGGGCCTGCTGGACACGCTGGACTGGATCGCCACTTCGGACCCCGCGATCTTGCGCGCGCGCACCGGCACCTCGGTCGAGCGGATGGAACTGGTGCCCTTGGCCTGCGAGGTGATGCGCGAGCTGATCAAGATGCTGAAACCGTCGGAAATCGACGTGTCCGCCTACGGTATCCGCGAAGGCCTGCTTTACGAACAGATGCCTGAAAAACTGCGCGCCCGCGATCCGCTGATCGAGGCGGCGCGCATGGCCGAACAGACTTCCTCGCGCATGCCCGGCTTTGGCAAGAAACTGTTCACCTTTCTTGAGCCCTTGTTTCCCGACGTCTCGCCCGAACGCCTGCGCCTGATCAAGGCGGCGTGCCTTTTGCATGACACCACATGGCGCGCCCACCCCGATTACCGGGCCGAAGCCTGCTTTGACAACGCCACCCGCGCCAACCTTGGCGGTCTGGACCATCCGGGCCGGGTGTTTCTGGGGTTGGCGCTGCTGCACCGCTACAAGAACTCGCGTTCTGGTTCGCGGCTGGAGCCGGTGTTCCGCCTGCTCAGCGATGAAGAGTTGCAGGATGCCGAGGTTCTGGGCAAGGCGATGCGCTTTGGCGCGATGTTTGCCGTGGGCGATCCGGCACGCGCGGGCAAACTGGTCTGGTCGCCGAAAAAGCTGCAACTGGAACTGCAACTGACCGAAGAGGGCAGGGGCCTGTTTGGCGAGGTGGCGATTGCCCGCTTTGCCGCGCTGGCCACGGCGCTTAAAGCCACCACAAAACTGACTGAGGCCGCCTGATGCTGCGCTTTGATCACATCGCCATTTCGGCGCAGACGCTGGAAGATGGGGTTGCGGCGGTAGAGGCGGCGCTGGGGGTAAAAATGGCCGGGGGCGGGCAGCATCCGCATATGGCCACACACAACCGGCTGCTGGGCTTGGGCGATCTTTATCTGGAGGTCATCGCAATTGATCCCGCGGCACCCGCGCCCGCATGGCCGCGCTGGTTTGATCTGGACAATTTCGCAGGCGAACCCCGGCTGACCAACTGGGTCGCGGGCTGTGATGATCTGGCGCAGGCTTTGGTGGCCAGCCCCGAAGGCACCGGCACGCCCGTGGCCCTGGCGCGCGGCGATTACCGTTGGCAGATGGCCGTGCCCGCCGATGGCAAGCTGCCCTTTGACGGCTGCTTTCCTGCGCTGATCCAATGGCAGGGCACCCTGCACCCGGCGCGCGCCTTGCCTGAATCGCATATCAGGCTGGCGCATCTGGAAATCAGCCACCCCGACGCCGACGATCTGCGCGCGGCCTTGGCCGACCTGATCCTTGATCCGCGCATCCATATCACCCAAGGCCCGCTGAAAGACCTGCGCGCCACCTTTGACACCCCGCATGGGCGGCGGTCGTTGCAATGATCCGCCCGGCGCTTGTGACCGATGCAGAGGCGCTTGCCGCGCTGTGGAACCCGTGGATTCGCGACACCGCCATCACCTTCAACCCGGTTGAAAAGACCGCCGCCGAGATTGCCGCGATGATCTGCGACCGGCAGGCGGCGGGCCATGGCTTTTGGGTGGCCGAGGATGCGGGCCTGTTGGGTTTTGTCAGCTATGCGCAGTTTCGCGGCGGTTTGGGCTATGCCACCTGCATGGAACATTCGGTCATCCTGTCGCCGGCCGCGCGCGGTCGTGGCGTGGGCCGCGCCCTGATGCAGGTGATGGAGGCGCATGCACGGGCCAAAGGCGCGCATCAGATGATTGCCGGCGTTTCGGGCGAAAACCCCGAAGGCCGCGCCTTTCACGCCCGGATCGGTTATGCCGAAATCGCCATCATCCCGCAGGCCGGTTACAAATTCGGCAGGTTCATGGATCTGGTGCTGATGCAGAAATTCCTGACCTGACAAGTCATCTTTTCCCCGGTATCCTCTGCCCATGTCGATCTGGACCCGCATCTCTGAATTCCTGTCCGGCCTCGCCTCTGGTGAGGGGCTGGGGCCGCTGTTTGACCGGCTGCGCGGGGGGGCGCCGCCGGAACGTTCGGTCGGGTTCACCATCGCGGTGATCGCGCTGGGCGCAAAGATGGCCAAGGCGGATGGCGAGGTCAGCCGCGCCGAAGTGGCAATGTTCCGCCGCATCTTTCAGATCGCCCCCGAGGACGAGGCGAACGCCGCCCGCGTCTATAACCTTGCCCGGCAGGATGTGGCGGGGTTTGACGCCTATGCCCGCAAGATTGCCGCCATGTTCAACAAGGAAGGTCAGGCGCTGTGCGCGGATGACCGCAATGTGCTGGTGGATATTCTGGAGGGCCTGTTCCAGATCGCGCTGGCCGATGGCAACTATCACCCCGCCGAAGATGCGTTTCTGGCCGAGGTGGCGCGCATCTTTGGCCTGGATGACCGCTGCTACCGCGTGCTGCGGGCCCGTTTCGTCGATGGCGCGGCGCGCGACCCCTATGATGTGCTGGGCATCCCGCCACAGGCCAGCATCGAAGACGCCCGCGCCGCCTGGCGGCAGGCGGTGAAAGACAGCCACCCCGATGTGATGATCGCGCGCGGCGTTCCGGCCGAGGCGGTCAAGCTGGCCGAACGCCGCCTGATCGCCATCAACGCCGCCTGGGACGAAATCCAGACGCAGAAGGCGGCCTGACGTGCCCCGCCCCTTGCGGCTGGCCAGCTATAATGTCGAATGGTTCAACGCGCTGTTTGATGATCGCGGCCGCCTGCTGGAGGATCGCGAACTTTCTGCCCGCTATCAGAC
>CAMFLG010000339.1 GCA_945957495.1 uncultured Pseudorhodobacter sp.
AGGCAGTGACGTCCCCGGCATCGCCGCCACCAAGGGACGCGCCGCCCTGACCTTTCTGGCCGTAAGAATTCTGCGTGACGCCACCGTCACCGCCAATGCCGCCATAGCTGCGCGCCACAAATGCCCGCGCGCTGTCGCCACTCAGGTTCGCCGAAAGAACAAACGCGCCGTCTACATCTGATGTGCCAATCGTCACGGCACCACCATTCCCACCTGCGCCGCCAGTTCCCCCCCTCGAGTCATCATTGCCGCTGACAGCGCCACCGGTGCCGCCATTTCCGCCAATTGATTCCGCCAGAACGCCGATGAAGCCGGTCTGTGCAACCCCAGACATGCCGACAGACCCGTGCAACTCGACGCTTTGGGCGGTCCCGCCCGCGCCGCCGGTGCCCCCGGTTGCCGGGCCTTGGCCGAAATCTGCCTGCGAAACGGCGGTGCCCGCATTCCCGCCTGCGCCACCTTGCGACGTAAGCTGCACGGCCGCCCCTGCTGCGTCTTGCAGATCGACAGAGCCGACGATCAGCCAGGCTTGGATCTGGCCGCCACTTCCACCTGCCCCACCTGCGCTGCCACTGACGGTATCCTGGCCAATCGTCTGGTCATTGGAATCGAAGCCGCCGCCATCGCCACCATTCACGCTGACCACCAGCCCGGACGCTCCGCCCGACAAGGTGACTGTGTCAACCTGGACATTCACGCTCAGCGCCGGATCGTATCCGTCATAGCCACCACCGGCCCCTGCAGCACCGCCAGCAATTGAATCAGAGTTGATGGAACCCGGCTGATAATTGCCCTTGCCACCCTCTCCACCAACACCGAAAAACCCGATTGCCGTGCTGCCGTCACCCGAGGCTGAAACAGCATTTGCCTCAACCGTAAGCGAACCGACACCGCCATCGCCACCATCGCCCCCGACAAGTTGTTGCGACTGGAATGGTGCGGCAGCCCCTTGGCCGCCCGTCGTTGTTGCGATGATGCCCGAGGCACCAGATGTCGCAAAGCCATGTGTTGCATCGTCAAAAGAAAGCGCAGTTGGAAGGCCTTGGAGACCTGTTTCCGACTGATTGGTAAGCGTTGCCACAGACTGACCGGCGGCCGGGGCAAGGTTGCCATCCAGACTGCTGATCGTAAGGCTGGATATGTCATTATAGATGATGGGCAGATCGGGGCTGCCCGTGCAAGTGACACTCTCGCCCGAGGGCGCGACTGTGCAGGGCCCTGCTGCAGCCTGTGCAGAGATGAGCGCAAGCAAACTTGCCCCAAAAAGGGGGCGGCGAGAAGAACGCATCAACTGCGGCAAAGTCACTAAATTTTGCATATTAATCAATCATCGAAACCCGACAGATAAGCCTGCCAATGCCGCAGAACTTTAGGTCGGCAATGGCGTCGGTCAAGACAGAAACGCGTTGACGATCGCGGTTGACGTTGATTCAGCAGGCTCCGCAAATAAAAAGCCCGCCTCCTGTTTGTGGGGGCGGGCTTGGGTCTTGTTTTGATGTCAGATCACATCGGCGGCAGGATGACCTGATCGATGACATGGATCACGCCATTGCTGGCCTCAATGTCCGCCGTAGAAATCGCCGCACCATTCACTTTGGCGCCGCCTTCCAGCGTGATCGTCACATCCGCGCCATTCACGGTCTTTGCCGTCATGCCTTCGGACAGATCGGTCGACATGACTTTGCCGGGCACCACATGATAGGTCAGGATTGCCACCAGCTTGTCCTTGTTCTCCGGTTTCAACAAATCTTCAACGGTCCCGGCAGGCAGGGCCGCAAAGGCCGCATCGGTGGGCGCAAAAACCGTGAAGGGCCCCGGGCCTTTCAGCGTGTCAACCAAACCTGCCGCCTCAACGGCTGCAACCAGCGTGGTGAAATTGCCTGCACCAACGGCTGTATCCACAATATCCTTATCGGCGGCAAAGGCCGGAGCTGACATAAGGGAAACAGCGGCGGTCAGGGCGAGAAACGTTCTGCGGATCATGGGAGCCTCCAAGATTGGGTTTGCCGAATTGGCAGGAACGCTACGCAGCGCATGCGCATGATGGATCAGCAAAATGCCCGGGCCTCACATGCCCTTGATCTATGGTGATTGGTCGTGAAGACAATGGATAGAATCCGGCCGGACTGGGCGCGCGTCCGGCACTGCCTCCACCGGGCCATTGAAATACAGCGTGCGAATAGGGGCCTTCTTCCAGGTTCCAACCGGGTAATACGGCGCAACCACAGCCCTTTCTCCATCGCAAGAACCTTAACGGAATGTTACCGGGGTGCTGTAACTATATGATAGTAAAGGAAACGGAAGGTGTCGCACGCGTGCGACGCGCTGCGGGCCGATTATTTCAATCTGCTGCCAGAACCGTGAAGCAAGATGATTTTGCCTTTTGATGCAGTTCCGGCATCCTGATCGCAGCGCAAACAGGAGCCCATCATGAATTTCAAACAAGACCTCCGCTGGTCAGACGTGACCCCGCAACATCTGTTCCTCAACCGCCGCCAGATCATCGCCGCGGCTGCCGCCCTCGCCGCCTCCCCAGCGTTGGCTGCGGGCTATTCCACCGATGAGACGCCGAATAGCTTTGAAGACATCACCAATTACAACAACTACTACGAGTTCGGCTACGGCAAGGAAGACCCCGCCGCCTATGCCGGCGCCCTGACAACCAGCCCATGGAAGGTCGTGGTCGACGGCATGGTCGACAAACCCGGAACCTATGATCTGGGCGACCTGATCGCTGGCCTGCCGATTGAGGAACGCATCTACCGTTTCCGCTGCGTCGAGGCGTGGTCTATGGTGATCCCATGGCAGGGCCTGCAGCTTTCCAGCCTGCTGAACAAACTCGGGGTGCAACCCGGCGCGAAATACGTCGCATTCGAAACCCTCGTCCGCCCGGAAGAGATGCCGGGCCAGCAGGGCGGTTCGATTGACTGGCCCTACCGGGAAGGCCTGCGGCTGGACGAGGCGATGAACCCGCTGACCCTTCTTGCGACGGGTCTATATGGCAAGCCGATGCCCAACCAGAACGGCGCCCCGATCCGCTTGGTGGTTCCATGGAAGTACGGCTTCAAGTCGATCAAGGCCATCGTGCGGATCAGCCTGACCATCAAGCAGCCGCAAACCACCTGGAACATGCTGCAACCCAACGAGTACGGGTTCTATGCCAACGTGAACCCCCAGGTGAACCACCCCCGTTGGAGCCAGGCCAGCGAACGCGTGATCGGCGCAGGCCTGTTCGGTGGCCGCAAAGACACCCTGATGTTCAACGGCTACGGCGATCAGGTCGCCGGCCTCTATGCCGGAATGGATCTGGCGAAGGAATACTGAATGCTGGATCGCATCAACAAAGCCGTGCGCAGGTTGCCGACCTGGTCAATCTACTTGGTTGGACTGCTCCCCCTTTTCTGGATTGTCTGGCTGACGGTCACAAACGGTTACGGGCCTGACCCGGTGAAGGGAATCGAACACGGTCTGGGCCTGTGGGCAATTCGACTATTGCTTCTGGCCCTGCTTATCACCCCGCTGCGCTGGCTTGGGCTGAACCTGCTTCGGTTCCGCCGCCAGATTGGCTTGGTTGGCTTTGCCTATGTGGTTCTGCATCTCTTCGCGTGGATCAGCCTGGATATGGCCTTTCTCTGGGGCCAGATTCTGCCAGATCTGTATAAGCGCCCCTATATCCTGATCGGCATGGTGGCACTGGTCCTGCTGATCCCGCTTGCCCTGACATCCAACAACCGCGCGATCCGTTGGATGGGCGCACTACGCTGGAACCGCCTGCACAAGCTTGCCTACCTGGCGACGATTCTGGGCATGATCCACTTTTTGATGATCGGCAAAGTCTACACGACCGAAGTTCTGACTTATTCCGCCATCTTGGCAGTTCTTTTGGCTGCCCGAGTCTGGCGGAATGGCCCGGCCCGACTCATTTGGGCCTAGGCCGGCGGTAGATTCGCCCGAACCTGCGACCGATTCTTGCGCAAAGTTGGGCTCATTCATTCCGTTCCTTCCGCCAACCCCCAGATTTCATAGGAAAATCAGGAAATACGAAAAAAATGCGACGATAAGTGCTTTTTCCCTATTGCGGCCCCCGGCGTCTTTCCCTAGATAACGCCTCACCGAAGCGAAACAGCGACGGTGACGGACTGAAGCGAAGCGCAAGCGGTTGTAAAGGTTCGGAAAATCTGAAGATAAGGCCTTCGACGAAGCGCTAAGAGTTTAGCGCCCGTTGAAAATTTTGTCGGATGATCGCTCTTTGAC
>CAMFLG010000340.1 GCA_945957495.1 uncultured Pseudorhodobacter sp.
TACCCATCCCAGCTGCACAGGATGCTTACATGAACCGCACCATCACTTCGCGCCCCGCAAGCCGCGCGTCTTACGGCGCGCTGATACTTTTCGCCGTGGTCTATATCGGCGCCTTGGCCATCACTTTTGCGCCCAAGGGCAGCTTCTCTGAGGCCCCATCCACCACGGTTGCACAACAAAGCGAATAGGGCGTCAGGCGATCATCGCCTCACGCTGGGTTGACAAAAGCCGCTCTGTTACCGACGACAACGCCAAGGCGGCGGCCCCGTGCGCCCACATCAGATCCCCCCAGGCGTGGATCTCGATGGGGGGCCGCGCGCGGCCGCTGTCGATCACCAGATTGTCCATTTCGGCCAGGGTTTCCGTTGCATAAAGATAGTCGAATTTGAGCCGCTCTCCTGACAGGATGATCAGGGCGGGATCAAAAAGATTGACCACATTGGCAAGCCCTACCGCCAGATAACGCCCTGCGCGGCGGAAAATGGACCGCGCTGTGGCATCGCCGGATTTGGCGTGTTCATACAGGCTTTCCAGCAAAATCGCGGTCGGCTGACCGTCGCGGTGGCCCCAGTTCAGTGCCGTTGTCGCCTCGCGCGCAAGGGCGTAATCGGCAACATAAGCCTCCAGACAGCCGCGCTGGCCACAGCGGCACAGCGCGCCATCCAGTTGCACCTTGGTGTGGCCCAGTTCCATCCCCAGCCCCTGCGAGCCGCGATAAAGCCGGTGGTTCATCACGAAGCCCATGCCGACGCCATGTTCAAAGGTGACAACGGCAAAATCGGCAAGGCTGCGCCCCGCCCCGAACCACAGTTCCGCCAAGGCGACAAGATTGGCGTCGTTGTCGATGGTGACGGGCAGGCCCAGCCGCTGTTGCGCGGCCTCTGCCAACGCCACGTTGCGATCGGTCAGGGTCGAGGACCACAACACCGAGCCTTGCGAATTATCGACAAACCCCGGCAGGCCGACACCAACGCTGGATAGATCGGCGCGGCCCAGCCCAGCCTTCTGGCAAACCCGGTTCAGCAGACTGTCCATCGCGTCCAGCATTTCCGGCAGCGGCATCGGGCCGGGGCGGCGCTTTATCACCTCATCCGACACAAGATTTCCAGCGAAATCAACGATAACCGCGGATTGTTCGCGGTCTGACATCTTCATCCCCGCCACCAGATGCGCCTGCGGGCGCACGCCAAGCCCAACCGAGGGCCGCCCGCGGCCGGAATCATTGTCGCGCGGTGCCGCCACCTCTTCGATCAGACCCGATTCGATCAGTTCCGAGGTAATCGTGGTCACGGAGGCCGGAGAAACCCCCAGATCCTTGGCCAGTTGCACGCGCGGGATCAGTCCGGCGGCACGCACGCCTTCAAACACCCGCTGACGCAGGGGACGCAGCGATTCCGACATCGGCGCAATCAGCGGACCGCAGCCATTGTGGGTGCCTGTTTGCATATCTACCAATCCTAGTCGCGACATTTATTTGATCTCCGAACAAAAATCCGGTCATTCCATTCCGCTCCGGACCAAAAATGCTGCAAAGCAGCATGAAATCGGCGCAAAACCTGGCTGCACTGTTCTCGCCTGCCATTTTTATTTTGACAACTGAAATTATTCACGGCACTTTTCGCCCAGCTCTAGCGAATCTGCAGGGCAGGTCATACGCTGGCCGCATCCATAGGGAGGATACATATGCGTAAGGTGGTTTTGGCCGCGGTTATCGCGGTTACTGGCTTTTCGTCCGCTGCACTTGCCGAAGGCAAGAAAATCGGCGTGTCGTGGGCAAGCTTTCAAGAAGAGCGCTGGAAGATCGACGAAGCAGCAATGAAAGCTGCGATCGAGGCAGCTGGCGACGAATACATCTCGGCTGACGCGCAATCGTCGTCGGAAAAGCAGCTGTCGGACGTTGATGCGCTGATCGCTCAGGGTGCAAACGCGCTGATCATCAACGCTTGGGACAAAGACGCCATCGGCCCGGCCATCGAGAAAGCCGCCGCAGAAGGCATTCCGGTTGTGGGCTACGACCGTCTGATCGAAGACGACCGCACCTTCTACCTGACCTTCGACAACAAAGGCGTTGGCCGTATCATCGCCGAAGAAGTCACCAAGGCCAAGCCGGATGGCAACTTCGCGATCATCCTGGGCGACCCCGGCGATCCGAACTCGGCTTTCCTGCGTGAAGGCATGGAAGAAGTGATCGGCGATGCGGTCAAGGCCGGTACGATCAAGATCGTCGGCGAAGCCTCGTCTGACGGCTGGAAGCCGGAGAATGCCCAGAAGAACATGGAGCAGATCCTGACTGCCAACAACAACGCCGTTGACGCCGTTCTGGCCGAAAACGACGGTATGGCAGGTGGTGTTGTGGCTGCGCTGTCGGCTCAGGGTCTGGTGATCCCGGTCGGCGGTCAGGACGGCGACCTTGCCGCCATCAACCGCGTTGCGCGTGGCACCCAGACCGTTTCGGTTTGGAAAGACTCGCGTCAACTGGGTAAAGCGGCCGGCGAAATCGCTGCTGCTTTGGCTGCGGGCACCGCTCTGGACGCGATCCCGGGTGCAACCAAGTTCAATGGCGGCGCCAAAGGCGTCGAGATGAACGCGATCCTGCTGACGCCCACGCCGATCACCAAGGACACGCTGGATCTGGCGATCGACGGCGGCCACATCACCAAGGCAGAAGCCTGCGAAGGTGCGATGGCTGGCGTCAAAGCCTGCGAATAAGGTCGTTTGACCTTTCGGCGCCAGCCTACGGGTTGGCGCCGCTTTTTCTTTTGACACGGCAGATCGGGATCAGGCCAAACAGCCTGCCATTTGCCCCGCTGTGAACGGACAGATCCGCACAAGCCGCCGTGACATCTCCCCCACATTATGCTGGACGAGGACATGACAGACCACACAACCGCCCCCCACGCCCCTCAGGGCAATGACGCCAAGCTTGGCCCCGTCGCCCGGTTCATCCGCGATACCGAACTGGACACCCGCATGCTGGGCATGGTCGGCGCGCTGTTGCTGATCTGGATCGGCTTTCACTTCTACGGCGCCGTCGTGAATGGCGGCGGAGTGTTCCTGACGCCGCGCAACCTGTGGAACCTGTCGGTGCAAACCTCGATGACCGGGATCATGGCGACCGGCATGGTGCTGGTGATCGTCACCCGCAACATCGACCTGTCGGTCGGCTCTATCGTCGGCTTCACCGGCATGGTGATGGGGATTTTGCAGGTCAACATCCTGCCGCAGTATCTGGGGCTGGGGCATCCGATGATCTGGATCATCACGGTGATCGTGGGCCTTGTCACCGGGGCGCTGATCGGCGCGTTGAACGGATGGTTGATCGCCTATCGCGGCATCCCGTCCTTCATTGTGACGCTGGGCGGGTTGATGGTCTGGCGCGGCGCGGCCTTTTTGACTGCCGATGGCAAGACGATTTCACCGGTGGACCCGACCTTCGCCCTGCTGGGCGGTGGGCCCTACGGGGCTGTCGGCGCCACGGGCAGCTGGATCGTTGGCCTTCTGGGCTGCGCAGGCATCCTGTGGGTGCTGTGGTCGGGCCGCAGTGCTCGCCTGAAGCACGGTTTCAAACTGCGCCCGATGTGGGCGGAAATCACCCTTGCGGTGCTGGGCTGCGGTACGCTGATCGGCGCGGTTCTGGTGGTGAACGCCTACCCCTGGCCGAAAGGCATCGTGGATGCCTATGTCAAAGCCAACCCCGATGTGGTTGTTCCGCCTGAAGGTCTGTTCATCAGCCACGGCTTTGCCATCCCGGTTCTGATCATGGCTGCCGTTGGCATCCTGATGACCATTCTTGTCACCCGCACCCGCTTTGGCCGCTACGTCTTTGCCATCGGTGGCAACCCCGAGGCGGCTGCGCTGGCCGGGATCAACACCAAATGGGTGACGCTGAAGATCTTTTCGCTGATGGGCCTGCTGGCGGGGATTGCCGCCGTGATCGCATCAGCGCGTCTGAATTCGGCCACCAACGCACTGGGCGATCTGGACGAACTGTACGTCATCGCCTCTGCCGTCGTTGGCGGCACGTCGCTGGCGGGCGGTGTGGGCACGATCTATGGCGCCATCATCGGGGCCTTGGTGATGCAGTCCTTGCAGACCGGCATGGTTCTGATCGGCTTTGGCGATGGGTCTTACCGCAAGATCGTCGTGGGCGTGGCGCTGGTTCTGGCTGTCTATCTTGACAACCTCTACCGCAAGAAAACCAAGTGAGGAGAGAGACGATGGCGAACACTGGAACTCCTCTGGTCGAG
>CAMFLG010000341.1 GCA_945957495.1 uncultured Pseudorhodobacter sp.
GCCCCGATCCTGTTCTTCTTCATCGTCATGGTGCTGGGCTGGCAATCCTTCAACTCGCTGCCGATCACCCGCTTCCCCAACATCGACGTCCCCGTCATCGCCGTGACCATCACCCAACCGGGCGCCGCCCCGGCAGAGATGGAAACCCAGGTCACCAAGATCGTCGAAGACGCCGTCTCCGGCATCGTCGGCGCCAAGAACGTCACTTCCACCGTTGTCGATGGCCAATCCACCACGGTGATCGAATTCCGCATGGAAATTCCCACCGACAAGGCGCTGCAAGACACCAAGGACGCGGTTGACCGCATTCAGAACAAACTGCCCGCCGCCGCCGAAACCCCGACCGTGTCGAAAATCGACGTCGAGGGTCAGGCGATCATGTCCTTCGCCGTCTCTGCCCCGGACATGACCATCGAAGAGGTGTCGTGGTTCGTCGATGACACCATCATCCGCGCCCTGCAGGGCCGCCCCGGCATCGGCAAGATCGACCGCATCGGTGGCGCAGACCGGGAAATCCGCATCGACCTTGACCCGGTCAAGCTGGACAGTTTCGGCATCTCTGCCGCATCAGTTTCGCAGCAGCTGGCCGCCACCAACGCCAACATCGGCGCGGGCCGGTCCGAAATCGGCTCTGCCGAACAGGCGATCCGCACCCTTGGCAACGCCATGTCGGTGGCGCGGCTGTCGGAAACCAGCATCGCCCTGCCCTCGGGTCGCCACGTCCGCCTGTCCGATCTGGGCACGGTCAGCGACAGCTACAAGGAACTGCGCTCGTTCTCGCGGCTGAACGGCGAACAGGTCGTCAGCTTTTCGGTCTACCGCGCCAAGGGCGCCTCCGAAGTCTCGGTCGCTGAAACCGTCAACGCGACGCTGGACAATTTGCGCGCCAAATACCCCTCGGTCGGCATCAATCTGGTCGATGAGACGGTGTTCTACACCTATGGCAACTACGAATCCGCCCTGCATACGCTGATGGAGGGCGCGGCCCTTGCCGTGCTGGTGGTGTTTGCCTTCCTGCGCAACTGGCGCGCCACCGTCATCACTGCTCTTGCGCTGCCGCTATCGGCGCTGCCCACCTTCTGGGTGATGGATCTGCTGGGCTTCTCGCTCAACCTTGTGTCCTTCCTTGCGGTGACACTGGCCACCGGCATCCTTGTTGATGACGCCATCGTGGAAATCGAAAACATCGCCCGACACATCCGCATGGGCAAATCCCCCTACCGCGCCGCCATCGACGCGGCGGATGAAATCGGCTTGGCCGTCATGGCCACCACCGCCACCATCATTGCGGTGTTTGTCCCGGTCAGCTTCATGGGCGGTATTCCGGGGCAGTATTTCCGCCAGTTCGGCCTGACCGTCGCCATCGCCGTCGCCTTCTCTTTGCTGGTCGCCCGCCTGATCACCCCAATGCTCGCCGCCTATTTCATGCGCTCTGCCGATGCCGAGGTTGGCCACCACGAAGGCGAAAACGACGGCTTCTTCATGCGCAACTACCTGCGGCTGGTGCGCACCACCACGCATGGCGGCCTGCCGCTGCCCTTCCTTGGTAAAAACAAGACCGGCAAATTCCGCCGCTTTCCCGCCTATTACTTCACCCTGATCACCGCCATCGGCGTGCTGATCGTCTCGATCTATTACATGCTTCAGGTGCCAGGATCGTTCCTGCCGCCCGAGGATGTCAGCCGCATCTCGATCTCGGTCGAACTGCCGCCGGGATCGACGCTGGACGATACCGACCGCTCAACCCAGGAAATCGTCGATGCCATCAAGGATATCGACTGGATCGACAACATCTATGTCATGGGCGGCACCTCGCCCAAAGGCGATCTGGACGTGCGCCGCGCCTCGGTCAGCGTCACGCTGGAGAAGCTGGATCACTCGATCCTGCTGAAACTGTCGGAACTCGGCCGCAAACTGCCCTTGGTCGGTGGACTTGTGCCACAGGTACAGAACCATGGCCGCACCGTGCCGCAAAACGTCATAGAGGATGAGATTTTCAAACGCATCGCCGCGGTGCCCGATATCCGCGCCTTCAAACTGAACGACCGCGGCGACCGTGACATCACCTTCTCGGTGCTGGCCGATACCGAGGACGATCTGAACACCGCCGTCGCAGCCCTTGAAACCGCCCTGCGCGCCGAACCCTTGCTGGCCAATGTCAGCTCGGAAGGCGCCCTGCCCCGGCCAGAGGTTCAGATCACCCCCCGCGCCGAGGAAATAGCGCGGCTTGGCATCACCAGCCAGCAGATCGCCAACACCATCCGCGTCGCCACCATCGGCGATCTGGACGTGTCCTTAGCAAAAATGTCCATCGACAACCGGCAAATCCCGATCCTTGTGCGGATGAATCAGGCCACGCGCGATGATCTGCGCGCCATCGGTGCGCTGAAAGTCACCACCGCCACCGGGGCATCGGTGCCGCTGTCGGCGGTGGCCGATATCCGCATCGGCGAAGGCCCCGCCACGGTAAAACGCCTGAACCGCTCGCGTCAGGCCACACTGGGTGCCAGCCTGCCCGTCGGCGTCGCCCTTGGCACCGCCAAGGAACGTTTTGTCGCCATTGTGGATTCCACCCCGCTGCCCGCCGGCGTGCGTGTCACCGAATCCGCCGATGCCGAAGTGCAGACGGAACTCTTCGCCAGCTTTGCCAACGCCATGATCATGGGCGCGATGCTGGTGCTGACCGTGCTGATCCTGCTGTTCAACTCGATCATACAGCCCTTCACCATCCTCTTGTCGCTGCCCTTGGCCATCGGCGGGGTGGCGGGGGCGCTGATCCTGACCAACTCGGCGCTGTCGATGCCGGTGCTGATCGGCATTCTGATGCTGATGGGGATCGTGACCAAAAACGCCATCCTGCTGGTGGATTTCATCATCGAAATGCGCCGTCAGGGTCATTCCCGCCTGAAAGCGGTGATCGAGGCGGGCCACAAACGCGCGCAGCCCATCGTGATGACCTCCATCGCCATGTCGGCGGGCATGCTGCCCTCGGCGCTGGGTGTGGGCGAAGGCGGCGCCTTCCGGGCGCCGATGGCAACAGCGGTGATCGGCGGCATCATCGTGTCCACCGTCCTCAGCCTTGTCGTGGTGCCCGCCTTCTATCTGATCATGGACGATCTTTCCCGCCTGATCGCTTGGATGTTCAAGGGCATCGTCGGCGAAAAGGACGAAGACGCGCCAGAACCGAAACCCGCCGAACTCGCCCACCGTATCGACGGTCTGGCCGAGGGTCAGCAGGTGCTGGAAACCCGGCTGGGCGCGGTGGAACGCTATCAGGGCCGCGGCCCGAAACCCGATCTTGCCGCCGAATAGACGGCCCATCCACCCCGATCAAAGGCGGCGCCCCGCGCCGCCTTTTTCTTTGCCCACAGGCAGGGTTATCCGGCCAAGATAACCCTTGCCTGCCACCAGATCGCAAGAGTAGCCTGTGATCACAACGCGCCTCTGAACCGGAGCCTGCACCTTGTCCGTCCCCAGCAAACCCAAGGTCAGAACCTACGCCAAGGCGCTGACAGAATCCTACGTCCCCAACAAGGTCCGCTACGCCACCGGCAAGGCCCTGCGCGCCACCGTCCCGCATGCAGCCCATGCCGAATGGACCGCCTCTGCCAACCGCGCCGACCCGGTCGATCTGGTGCTTGCCTCCAACGAAGGCCGCATCCCCACCCTCGTCCCGATCCGCCATGGCCGGATGATGATTTCGCCCTTCACCTTCTATCGCGGCACCGCCAGCGTGATGGCTGCCGATCTGGCCCAAACCCCCGTCACCGGCCTGATCACCCAACTGTGCGGCGATTGCCACCTGATGAACTTCGGCGCCTTCGCCACCCCCGAACGCAATGTGATCTTCGACATCAACGATTTCGACGAAACCCTGCCCGGCCCCTGGGAATGGGATGTCAAACGCCTTGCCGCCAGCTTTGTCATGGCCGCGCGCTCGAACGGCTTCCCCCCCGAGGATCAGACCGCTTCGGTTCTGGCCTGCCTGCGGTCCTACCGCGAACATATGGCCGAATTTGCCGAAATGTCGGCGCTGGACACCTGGTATTACCGAGTCGAAGTCAAAGCCCTGCTGAAAGATGTCCGCGACAAGAAGATGCGCAAACTTGGCAAATCCCGGCTGAAAAAGGCCGGCCTGCGCTCGATTGCCGAGGATGATTTTCCCAAGCTGGTCGAGTTGATCGACGGCAAACCCACCATCAAAGAGGTGCCACCGCTGATCTTCCGCCATCCCGGCAT
>CAMFLG010000342.1 GCA_945957495.1 uncultured Pseudorhodobacter sp.
CTTCGATCATCTTCGCCACGTCCGACGGATAGGGCGAGGAGCGCGAGAAGGCCGGGTTCGTGGTGAAGCCGATCTGGTTGTTGATGATGAAATGCATGGTGCCGGCGACACGGTGGCCGCGCAGGCCGGAGAGACCGAGAATTTCAGCCACCACGCCCTGGCCCGCAAAGGCCGCATCGCCGTGCAGCAGCACCGGCAGCACTTCGTGCCGGTCGGTATCGCCGATCTGGTCCTGCTTGGCACGGACCTTGCCCAGAACCACCGGGTTGACCGCCTCAAGGTGGCTGGGGTTGGCCGTCAGCGACAGATGAACGACGTTGCCATCGAATTCGCGGTCTGACGAGGCGCCAAGGTGATATTTCACGTCGCCAGAGCCATCAACCTCATCCGGTTTATAGCTGCCGCCCTGAAATTCGTTGAAGATCGCGCGGTAGGGTTTCTGCATCACGTTGGCCAGAACGTTCAGGCGGCCACGGTGCGGCATGCCAAAGACGATCTCTTTGACGCCCATGGCGCCGCCGCGCTTGATGATCGCCTCCATCGCCGGGATCAGCGCTTCGCCCCCGTCCAGACCAAAGCGTTTGGTGCCCATGTATTTGACGTGCAGGAACTTTTCATAGCCCTCTGCCTCGACCAGCTTGTTCAGGATGGCTTTGCGGCCTTCACGGGTGAAGGCGATTTCCTTGCCATAGCCTTCGATCCGCTCTTTCAGCCAGGCGGCCTGCGCGGGATCAGAGATGTGCATGTATTGCAGCGCGAAGGTGCCGCAATAGGTGCGCTTCACGATGTCGATGATCTCGCGCATCGAGGCGTGGACAAGACCCAGCACGTTGTCGATGAAGATCGGGCGATCCATGTCGGCTTCGGTAAAGCCGTAAGAGGCGGGGTCAAGTTCTGGATGGTTGCCGCGGTCGGTCATGCCCAGCGGGTCCAGATCGGCGGCAAGATGGCCGCGGATGCGGTAGGCGCGGATGATCATGATGGCGCGGATGCTATCGAGCACGGCGCGTTGCAGCTGATCCTCGGTCAGGTTGACCTGGGCCTCGGCGGCCTTTTCGGCGATCTTTTTCGCCGCACCCTTGGCATTGGCAACCTGCGGCCATTCGCCGGTCAGCGCCGCCGTCAGATCATCGCCGGGCACCGGCGGCCAATCGGCGCGCGCCCAGGACGGGCCTTGCGCCTGACGGCGGGCGTCGGCCTCTGGCTCGTTCAGGGAACGGAAGAAATCAGCCCATTGCGCATCCACCGAAGCCGGGTCGGCGGCGTAAGCTGCGGCCAGCTGGTCGATGTAATCGGCATTCGCGCCTTGCAGGAAGCTGGAGGCGTGGAATTGGCTGTTGGGGGATTGTTCGGTCATGTAAGCCTCCCTAGGATGTGGCCCCTGATGGGCCGATGCGGCGGGGTTTCCCCCACCGCCTTCAGTTCAGAATGGACAGGATCTCGGTAACGTTTGTTCTTGGCGGCGCGGTATCAAGAGCGACGGAGAAGAGCGTCAGAAGCATGGCGAAAAGCAGGGTATAGGACAGGAATACCCTGTCCCCGATGGCGTCGTCCGCCTGATCGTGGTGGCGGGCTGGCGCCCGCCCTACGAACGCGCGGATCATTTGCCGATCGCCTGCAGCACGGCCTCGCCCAGGGTGGCGGGGCTGTCGGCGACGATGATGTCGGCCATTTTCATGGCTTCGATCTTCGATTCCGCGTCGCCCTTGCCACCGGCGACGATGGCGCCCGCGTGGCCCATGCGGCGGCCTGCCGGGGCGGTGCGGCCCGCGATAAAGCCTGCGGTGGGTTTCCAACGGCCGCGTTTCTTCTCATCCGCCAGGAATTGCGCGGCTTCTTCTTCGGCAGAGCCGCCGATTTCGCCGATCATGATGATCGAATGGGTTTCCGGATCGGCCAGGAACATCTCAAGAATATCAATGTGTTCCGACCCCTTGATCGGGTCGCCGCCGATGCCGATGGCCGAGGATTGGCCAAGGCCCACATCCGTGGTCTGCTTGACGGCCTCATAGGTGAGCGTGCCAGAGCGGGAAACCACCCCGACCGAGCCGCGCGAAAAGATGCTGCCGGGCATGATGCCGATCTTGCATTCGCCGGGGGTCATCACGCCGGGGCAGTTCGGCCCGATCAGGCGGGTGTTGGAATTGATCAGGGCGCGCTTGACCTTCATCATGTCCAGAACCGGGATGCCTTCGGTGATGCAAACCACCAGCGGGATTTCGGCGTCAATCGCCTCGAGGATGCTGTCTGCGGCGAAGGGCGGCGGGACGTAGATCACAGAGGCATTCGCGCCGGTTTTGGCGACGGCGTCATGGACAGAGTCGAACACCGGCAGGCCAAGGTGATCGGTGCCGCCTTTGCCGGGCGTGACGCCGCCAACCATCTTGGTGCCATAGGCAATGGCCTGTTCCGAGTGGAACGTGCCCTGCGAGCCGGTGAAGCCCTGGCAGATGACGCGGGTGTTGGTGTTTACGAGAATGGACATTCTGATTTCCTTAATCGCGCTGAATGATCAGTGGCGTAGGGGGCGTTTCATTGGGCAGAAAGACATCTGCCCTATAAAGCCCGGTATCGGGGTTGAACTTGGTAATCTGCCAATACCCGTCCCGAATCCAAGGCGTCGCGTTGCCGTAGCCAGTTTCGGGGGTGCCTGAGAGATGGATCGCATCAACGCGACCGTTGAACTTTTCCACGGCAGAAGTGAGGTGGGCGATTAGCTTGGTATTTCCGTGTGCGGGGTTGCGTGTATTTGCAAGCTCAGGCCAAATCTCCCAACCATCGTAATAGGTCCGACCGTTGGACAATCTCCCAAGTTTCGGTTGCCACATCGTCACGCACACGCCGTCAGCTTTCTCTGCCGACCAGTCCAGTCGCACATTAGAAAGACTGTAGCCGAGAGCTTTGAAGGCTTCTTCAAAACCCACGGGTTTATCCTTTCACCGCTTTGACGATCTTCTGCGCGCCGTCTTTCAGGTCGTCGGCGGCGATCACGTTCAGGCCGGATTTGCGGATGATGTCTTTACCCAACTCCACATTCGTGCCTTCAAGGCGCACCACCAGCGGCACTTTCAGGCCAACCTCTTTCACCGCGGCGATCACGCCTTCGGCGATGATGTCGCAGCGCATGATGCCGCCGAAGATGTTGACGAGGATGCCTTTGACGTTGGGGTCAGAGGTGATGATCTTGAACGCCTCGGTGACTTTTTCCTTGGTGGCGCCGCCGCCGACATCAAGGAAGTTGGCGGGTTCGGCACCATAGAGCTTGATGATGTCCATGGTGGCCATGGCAAGGCCCGCGCCGTTGACCATGCAGCCGATTTCGCCATCCAGCGCGATGTAGTTCAGATCGAACTTGGAGGCGGCGAGTTCCTTGGGGTCTTCTTCGGTTTCGTCGCGCAGGGCGGCGATGTCGGCGTGGCGGTACATGGCGTTGCCATCAAAGCTCATCTTGGCATCCAAGAGCTTCATGTTGCCGTCTTTCAACACGCAGAGCGGGTTGATTTCCAGCATGTCCATGTCTTTGTCGATGAAGAGTTTGTAGAGGTTCTTCACGATGCCGACGCATTGCTTGACCTGATTGCCGGTCAGCCCAAGGCCGAAGGCAACGCGGCGACCGTGGAAATCAGAAAAGCCGGTGGCGGGATCAATCGAGAAGGACAGGATTTTCTCGGGCGTGTCGTGGGCCACGTCTTCGATCGACATGCCACCTTCGGTGGAGCAGACGATGGAGATGCGGCTGGTCTGACGATCAATCAGCAGGGCGAGGTAGAGTTCGCGTTCGATGTCGCTGCCGTCTTCGATGTAGATGCGGTTGACTTGTTTGCCGGCCGGGCCGGTTTGCACGGTGACAAGGGTGCGGCCCAGCATCTGCCGGGCGAATTCCGCCGCCTCACCCACCGAACGTGCCAGACGCACGCCACCTTTTTCACCGGCTTCGGCCTCTTTGAAATGGCCCTTGCCACGGCCACCGGCGTGGATCTGTGCCTTGACCACCCAAAGCGGGCCGTCGAGTTCGCCAGCCGCGGTTTTCGCCTCTTCCGCCTTGGTCACGGCGCGCCCGTCCGACACCGGAATGCCGTAGCTGCGCAGAAGTGCCTTGGCCTGATATTCGTGGATGTTCATGAACCTGTCCCATCAGCTTGGATTTGAGGCGTCATGACACGGAAATCAGCAGGCGCAAAACGGGAAATGTGCGAAGGGCGGAAAAAGCGACATTTGTGATCACATGAAATTTTTGTG